>JAICKN010000123.1 GCA_025927855.1 Terriglobales bacterium | reverse complement strand
GGACGGCATTGGCCGCAATCTCAACATTCTCTCCAATAACCGCGTAAGGGCCGACGTGCGCGTTCGCCCCAATTTTCGCCGATGGAGCAACTACGGCGCTGGGATGGACGCCGGGCGCATAACGCGGGGGCTCATGAAACAAAGCCAGCGCCTTGGCGAATGCCAGGTAGGGATTTTTGCTGCGCAGAACAGCGGCAGGAATAGCAGCGAAATCCTCCGCGACAATCACGGCCGAAGCTTTAGTGCGCTTGGCCGCAGCAGCGTACTTGGGATTGGAAACGAAGGTCAGTTGGCCGGGAGTGGCCTCTTCGATCCCCGCGACGCCACTTATTTCCATCTCCGGCGAGCCATTCTCAACGCGCGCATCAATAAGCGAAGCGATCTGAGCAAGTTTCATAGGATATGTTTGCTCAAATGCTACCAGATATTGGAATTGGCGCTGGTTCCTGCAGCCCGGAATGTAAGTTTTGCGGGAGCTTACCGAGGTTAGTGCTTTACCATGCGGATTTCTGAACCATTGTTCAGGAATTTAACCTCATCCATGAGCTGATTGATGAGATAAATGCCGCGTCCATGGTGGGAATAGAGGTTCTCGCCTTCGAGCGGGCTGGGCACATGCGCAGGATCGAAACCATGCCCAGGATCGCGCACAACGATCATGACGCCATATTGTTTGTCACAGGAAATTTCGCATTCGATTTTCTGCGAGGGGTCGGAATGCGCGCCGTGCACCACGGCATTCGCCAGAGCCTCCGAAAGAGCGATATGGATGGCGTCGCCTTTGCCCTCGGCACATGGCATATGCGCGACCATCTGCATAATGCCCTCGACGATGGGATCAACGGCATTAAGGTCGGCCGCCAGCGTCACAGTCAAGCGAAAGATTGAGCTTTCCCCCGAAATGCTTGGAAAAGAGCCGGTTGTTAACTTATCAGGTAGCACACTCAAAGAGGCCGCCATAACGATAAGAATGTTATCCATCATACGCTTGCCCGGCAAATAACGGCAGTATCCAGGCATGAAAACCAGGGTAACCCAGCATGCCTGGGACTAACAAAACTGTGACTAACAAAAATTGTCATTCTGCCGGGCCCGCTTCTAACCATCCGTCAAATCATTGTCATCCGGAGCCGCCTGGCCCTCGGCCATTCGCTCCAACTGCCGTCGCCAATCGAGTTCTTCAACAAATTGCCGGGATTCGCGCCAGTTGGGGTGCACTTTCACAAATAATTCTAAGTACAACTTAACCCCCAGCATCTTCTCGATCTCCTGCCGTGCCCGCGTGCCAATGGCTTTAAGCATCTGTCCCTGGCGGCCCACCAAAATTCGTTTATGCCCTTCCCGTTCGCAATATATTGTTGCGGAGATTCGGGCAAGCTTTGGCCCTTCCTCAAATTGTTCGATGGCAACAGTTGTGGCATAAGGAACCTCTTCGCGGGTCTGCAAAAGGACCTGCTCACGGATGATCTCGGCAACCATGAACCGAACGGGCTGATCGGTGATTTGATCTTCCGGAAAATAGCGCGGACCGGCAGGCAAGTTCTGTATCAGCTTTTGCAAAAGAAGATCGAGGCCCTCCCGCCTGCGGGCTGAAATCGGAATGATTTCCTTAAACGCATATTGCTTGCGGTATTCCTCTATGAGGGGCAGCAGCTTTCGTTTTTCCTGACGCAGCAGGTCAATTTTGTTAAGCACCAAAAGCGCAGGTGTCTCAGAGCGCTGTATGAGTTGAAAGAGAAAGTTCGTATTGGGATCACGCGGCTTGGCAGCATCCACCAAAACGAGCGCCAGGTCGCACCCTTCCTGCGCCTCGCGGACTTCCGCCATCATCTTGCGGCCCAGCGAACTGTCCGGCTTGTGTACTCCAGGAGTATCAATCAGGACAATTTGCGCTGAGCTGCTGCCCTTTTTCCGGGGAACATTCAGAATCCCCAGAATGCGGTTACGCGTTGTCTGCGGCTTGGGACTGATGATGGCGATCTTTTGTCCCACCAAGGCATTCAGCAGCGTGGATTTTCCAGCGTTAGGGCAACCGATAATGCAGACAAACCCGGAGCGAAGAGTCATGAGGTGGAATTAAGACTACACCAGCCGCACATGTTTGGGCTGAATGGTGGAGACGCGGACACGTTCCACGCGCCGTTCGGTGGATTGCAAGACTTCAAAGCGGAACCCGTCTTCTTCAACGGTCTCGCCACTGCGGGGGATACGTCCCGCCAGTTCACTCACCAGTCCGGCAATCGTCGCGGAAGTTATCCCTTCCGGCCGCGAGCCAAACAATTCATTTAACCCGTCCACATCCATATTTCCGGGAACAATATAAGAGTGGTCAGTTTCCCGCACGATTTGCGCCCGTTCATGTTCATCGCCGATTTCCCCGACGATCTCTTCAAGCAAATCTTCCATGGTGACGAGTCCGGCAATGCCACCGTATTCATCCACGACCAGCGCCATGCGGATGTTGTTTCTCTGCATCTCGCGCAGCAAATCGCTGCCCAGCTTGCTCTCAGGCACAAAGGTCACATCGGTACGCATTAACGTGTCTACGGTTCGAGTCTGGGCTTCGCTGTCCGCCACTTGAAGTACATCCTGCGTGGAGACAATGCCCTTAATGTTGTGGATGGCGCCCTCGTATACCGGGACACGGGTAAACGGTTTGGCGCGCAACATCTCAATAAATTTTTCTACCGTCGTTTTTGCCGGAACGGCGAACATCTCCGGTCGCGGGGTCATAGCCTCACGCACGGTTTTTCCGCCAAACTCCACCACGGACTGAATCAGGGCGCGATTGCTTTCATCCACGATCCCTTCTTCCTGTCCCGCCTCAATCAAGGCATCTACCGCTTCCGATTGGCTGTCGGGCTGCTCTTCTGAATGTTCCTTGGTCAACGCAGCAACCGAGCGCAAGAACCCCAGGCAAAGCGTAACCGGCAAAATAATGTAGATGAAGAACCGCAATATCGGCACCCAGCGCGCAAGCCACTGTCCGCGCGTGCGGGAGAAAAAAACAAATGGAAGAAAGCGGTTGAACAACACGATGATAAAAACCAGCCCCAAGGCCGCTTCAAGAATTTCCTCTCCATTCCATGTACGACCATTGAAGACAAAAAACGCAACCAGCAGCGAAATAGCCGCGGTAACGAGTTGCATCAGTACCGCCATGGAGATGGTGGCGCGCGCCCGGCTTATGCCAAGTTTCGGTTCGATTTGTTGCTCGAATATTTCAATGTTTTCCTGGAATTCGCGCGAGAGAAATTTTCCGATTTCCGTATAGATACGGTCCACGTACGAAACAAGGGCCAGCAAGCCGCAGAGCAGAACGAGAATGGAGGCCAGAATGTAATCCATCATTCTGGCCTCTTTCGCGCTTTACCGGAAGAAATCTGCCCTCCCGCCGCGGTCGATTTCTGTTGCCGCCTCATTTCTTTATTTTGCCTGTTTTGGGGATGAATGCCACTCCGCTCCGTTAATCCCTCTGGAAGCCTGAACTTACGGCGCAACTGTGCTTCCTTGCGTGCCATCTCGCCATCATCATTCTCGTGGTCATAACCAGCCAGGTGCAAGACTCCATGCAGGGTAAGAATTTTGATTTCCTGCGAAGCGTTATGCCCGAGTTCCCGCGCGTTGCGTGAGGCTATCTCCGCAGAAATGGCAATGTCTCCCGCCCAACTTCCGGCGGGAAAACTCTCCGCGGGAAATGACAGCACATCGGTGGGTTTGTCCTTCGAGCGGAAGCGTCGGTTAAGCGAACGCATTTCCCGGTTGCTCGTGACCATAATGTGCACCGCGCCTTGGAGGCTGAGCGAGGAAGCAGCCCTGGCGGCAAAGCGGGCTAATCCGGCTTCGCTCAGTCCGGGCACTCGCTTTCGAAAGAACACCAATTGAAATCCCTTCACAACAAACGAAAAAAGATTTTGAAATCCGTACTGCCAGAGTCCCGCTGGCAAAGGGCCCTTTAGCCGCCGTGGACGGCGGCGCTACGCTCTCAGTGTTCACTTCACAGGCGATTGTTGCGGCAGATCAACATTGGGATTCTCCTGAGTATCTTCCGACGGCTCCAGAACTTTTCCATTTCGCGCATCGAGGAGCGGCATCTGCTCTTCCGCCTGGCGGGTCTTATGTTCGTCATACGCGCGGATAATTCGTTGCACCAGGTGATGCCGCACAACGTCGCCTTCGTCGAAATACACAAATGTGAGGCCTTCCACATTTTTTAAGACCTCTACGGCTTCCAGCAAACCGCTGCGGCGGGCGTTAGGCAGATCAATTTGCGTCACGTCGCCCGTGATAACGGCTTTTGAATTAAATCCCAGCCGGGTCACGAACATCTTCATCTGCTCGGAGGTGGTGTTCTGGGCCTCGTCCAGAATCACAAATGAGTCATTCAGCGTGCGGCCGCGCATGAACGCGATAGGAGCAATCTCAATCACGTTCTTTTCCAGATACCGGTCTACTTTGTCCGGTTCGAGCATGTCATAGAGCGCGTCATAAAGCGGGCGCAAGTAAGGGTCAATTTTCTCCTGCAAAGATCCCGGCAAAAATCCCAGGCGCTCTCCCGCCTCAACTGCCGGGCGCGCCAATATGATCCGGTTCACCCGCTTGGCCAGCAGCGCGGAAATCGCCATGGCAACCGCTAGGTAAGTCTTGCCCGTTCCGGCTGGCCCAATGCCGAAGACCATGTCGTGCTGCTCAATGGCTTCCAGATAGCGGCGCTGATTGGAGCTTTTCGGCTGGACGGTGCGGCGACCAAAAGACCGCTGGCGTCCGGCTTCCGCCAGTCCCCGCAGGGTCGTTTTCGGATCGGCCATCAGGACGCGCAACATGCTGTTCAAATCGCCGTTTTGGAAAGAAAATCCGGCGTGCTGCAATTGCTGATAGTCGGAGAGTATTTGTTCGGCGCGGGTTACATCGCGGGCCGCGCCCTCAAGCTCAATCGCATCGGAGCGCAGGTCAATATTGATGTTGAGGCCATCTTCGAGCACATGCAGATTTTCGTCCCGTGTGCCGAAAAGGGTCTCGATATTAGGACTGATTTCAATACTTTTCTTCATTTATGCGTGGCGCTGACCCTCCTGCCTTCCAATATGCTTATCGAACCTGACGCAATGCGCAAAATACTGACGAATTTTTCCCAAAGGCAACCGCAGTGCGGAGCCGTTGCGCAACTTAGTTCACCATTTTGCGCAGAAGAAATGTACGTGAAGGTACCACTCGGGGAGCCCGCTATTCGCGCGCAAGCCGTTCGCATTGCTTCAAGCCTATTCTCCCCCGGAATGGGAGTCAAGGAAAGGCATTGTGAGCGGCGGATGCGGATAAATCCTTGACAAAATGTTTGTAGCTGCATAAAGTGCCGTCAACCGCTTTTGTTTACGCGGCTTATGCGTAGGTTTATCCTGGGGTGCGTTTTTATGAAAAATGTTTACGAAGTTCTTCGACAGAAAGAACTCGAATTGTCCCGCCTGGAGAAGGAGGTGGAGGCGCTTCGCGTGGCCGCGCCCCTGCTCTCGGAAGATAAAGAATCAAGCAACGATGACCACAAACCAGCGTTGGCCAGCGCTGCGGTAATTCCGCAACAGCCCATCCGCATGGCGCAACCGGCAGTCAATGTGAATCCCCAACCGCTGCGGGCGGCGGGCTGGGAAGATACCGCCAAACGGTGGCCATAAGCCTTTAGTACAGCAGCCCTCCTCAAAAATATTGTGCGCTTTTTACAGCCTGGTTTTTCCGGGCTGTTTTTATTGGCCATTGCTGTTTTATTGGAAAACTCATCCGTAATACTTTTGGGATCGTGCTTCCAGATGGCTTTTCCACCTTCTTTTCTGGTTTCTCCGTACTTTCGTGACTTATCCTGGGCGCAGCGGATGTTATACTCGCAAAAATTCAAAAAAAATAATTTCCAGCCTCTCAGGATGCACGTGCCTTTATTGAATCTGGAGAACGGAATATGAGTGCAGCGGCGGCACAAGCCCCAGTGCAGCAGCCTTTAAGACGGCAGTTCCTTCGCCACCCCATGGATGTTCCCGTTGACATTACAATTTTACGGTCAGGCGTTCCGCAGACCATTCCCGCTCGCATTGTTGATTTAGGTGAGGGTGGGTTGTCAGCCGTTCTCGCCGGTGAGGTCATAGCGGGACAGGCGGTCGGCGTGGAGTTCAATCTGCCGGTTCCTTCTGAATTCATCCGCGCCAAGGCCGTAGTGCGGCACTATGCGCAGATGCTCTGCGGCCTGGAGTTCCTGTCGCTTGCGGCCCATCAGAAAGAAATAATCCGCTCCTGGTCGGAGCGTTTGACCAGACCCAGTTACAAATCTCCGGCGGTGTTGACTCCTGCGGATGAAACCGCCGCGCAGATCACTGCTCCGTCCACGGCAGCGAACAAGAGAACGACCACAATCCGGATTTCCGCCAAGGCGCGGAAAACTTTTTCCATCCTTGCCGCACTTTCGTTCTTGCTCGCCGGGATCGGAGTTTTTGCGTGGTGGCAGTGGCAAACGGGATGGAAGAAACTGGAAGCGCAAGTTCCCTTTGTAAGCTCGGGAAGCAGCCCGAAGCCGCTGGTTGTTCCTTCGGGAATTATGCAGGGCCGCCTTGTACATAAAGTGGACCCGGTTTATCCACAACAGGGGCGCCAGGCCAATATTCAGGGAACGGTGCTGTTGCGTGTGATTGTTGGAGCGGATGGATCGGTGGTCGAGGTAAACCCGGTAAGCGGAAACAATACCTTGGCGCAAGCTGCAATCGCAGCAGTCCAATGGTGGAGATTTGATCCTTATCAGGTCAATGGCCGCGCTGTTCCGGTCGAAACGCAGGTATCCGTAGTTTTTCAGCCGTGATTTTCCAGCCCTTAAGCCCTGAATTCCAGCTCAAATTGCCGCGAGCGCCTGCTCCAGATCGTTGCGGATGTCTTCGACGTTCTCAATTCCCACGGAAATTCGGACTAAGCCATCAGTTATGCCAATGGCGAGCCTTCCCTGCCTTCCCAACGCGGCGTGGGTCATAGTAGCCGGATGAGAAATAAGGGTTTCAACGCCTCCCAGCGACTCTCCCAGCGAGCACACGCGCACACGTTTTAACATCTTCTTTGCGTTCGCTAGCGATCCCGTCTCAAAGGCTATCATCGAACCGAATCCGCTCATTTGCCTTTTTGCTAACGCATATTGCGGATGAGAGCGCAGGCCCGGATAAAAAACTTTTTTCACTTTTTTGTGCACGGAAAGAAATTCGGCGATTTCGCGTCCGTTGCGGTCGTGCTGCTCCATGCGGATGGCTAAAGTCTTTACCCCGCGCAGCACAAGCCAGCATTCAAAGGGAGAGAGAATGGCTCCGGCGGCCTTTTGTAGAAACTGCAGCTTTTCCGCCTGGGCGGGCTTGGTGCAGACTACAACTCCGCCCAGCCCGTCGCTATGGCCATTGAGGAATTTCGTGGTGGAATGCACGACCATGTCCGCGCCGAGGGCAATTGGCTGCTGGAAATAAGGAGACATGAAGGTGTTGTCCACAACCAGCTCTACATCTTTCTTGCGGCATATGCGGGCAACGGCCGCAATATCGGTGAGCGCCATCAGGGGATTGGTTGGGCTTTCGATATATACCAGCCTGGTGTTGCGGCAAATGGCGCGTTCGACATTATCGGGCTTTGAAGTGTCAATATAGCTGAACTCCAGCCCAAAATTGGCCAGTACCTGATTGAAAAGACGCGGCACGCCGCCGTAGAGATTATCTCCACAGACAATGTGGTCCCCGGCCTTGTACATGCTCGCAATAGCATTGATGGCGGCCATGCCGCTGGCAAATACATGCGCCGAACTTCCGCCTTCGAGCGATGCCATGTTCTCTTCGAGGCGCGTCCGTGTCGGATTGGAGACCCGGGCATACTCGTAACCTTTATGCTTGCCAATCTCCTGCTGTACGTAGGTGGAGGTGGCGTAAATGGGCACGGCTACCGCGCCCGTTGCCGGCTCAGGTTCTTGTCCGTCATGGATGGCTCGAGTTGCAAAACCCGCCTTAGTTATTTTCATGAAATTATTATCCGACGAATTTGTGCTCCGGAGTTTCGTCTATAGCGCGCGTGCCGCGAACAGCCCTCATTCTGATCAACTAAAAGCCTTGCCGCCCGAGGCGGCGGCGCTACTTACGGCAGCGCTACCGACAGGCGCTACTGACAAGAGAATACCAGCAGCGCCGTTATGAAGTTTTCAGTACAAACAGTTTGACGCAGGCTTGGCAGATTGTTACTTTCAGATTTTGTTCCGTTTGTTCCGGGGAACATGTGATAGCGGGCTTACGCGTCTGAAGTTTTGCATCCAAGAAGCGAGGCAGCATGGTGATTCCCTTTCGCGGCGTGGACTTTCTTGAATTCGATTCGTTGTTGAATGATGACGAGCGCCTCGTCCGCAGCACCGCGCGTCAATTTATCGAAGAAAATCTCATCCCGATTATTGAAGAGTGCAACCGGGCAGGCCGTTTTCCGCGCGAGTTGGTAAAACCAATGGCCGCGCTGGGATTTTATGGTGCGTCATTGCAAGGTTATGGATGCGCGGGCATGTCGAATGTGGAATATGGGCTGGTCATGCAGGAACTGGAACGCGGCGACTCCGGCCTGCGCAGCTTTGTGAGTGTGCAGTCGGCGCTGGTGATGTATCCCATTTATACCTTCGGAAGCGATGAGCAAAAACAACAATGGCTACCCGCCCTGCAATCCGGCGAGAAAATCGGCTGTTTCGGATTGACGGAGCCCGATTTCGGGTCAAATCCCGGAGCAATGAGGTCACGCGCCCGCAAGTCTGGCAGAGAATACATTCTAAACGGCGAGAAGATGTGGATCACCTCCGGGAGCATCGCGGATGTGGCGATGATCTGGGCCAAGGTGGAAAATCCTAAAGAAGAAAAGGACGAACGCAATACCCGCAATACCAAAGACGAATGCGTCCGCGGCTTTCTGGTCGAGACCGACCGCCCCGGCTTTAAGGCGCAGGACATTCATGGGAAATGGTCTCTGCGCGCCTCCGTTACTTCGGGATTATCGTTGCAGGATGTGCGCATACCGGAAAGTAATCTGCTTCCGGCGACCCAAGGATTGAAGTCTCCTTTGATGTGCCTCAATCAGGCACGTTATGGAATTGCATGGGGAGCCATTGGCGCGGCGATGGCTTGTTATGACTGCGCCCTGCAATACGCCCAGCTTCGCAAGCAATTTCACGACAAGCCAATCGCCTCACACCAGCTTGTGCAGGAAAAACTCGCATGGATGGTCACGGAAATCACTAAAGCCCAACTTTTGGCGTTGCAGGTTGGCCGACTGAAAGATGAAAAGAAAACGCAGCATCAGCACGTCTCCATGGCGAAACGAAATAACGTGTGGATGGCACTGGAATGCGCCCGGCTCTCCCGCGACATTCTGGGGGCAAATGGCGTAGCCGACGATTATCCCATCATGCGCCACATGATGAATCTGGAGTCGGTGAAAACCTATGAGGGCACACATGACATCCATACATTGATTTTGGGACAAAATATTACGGGGCTCGACGCATTCTGAGCAAAACGCTCCTGCT
>JAICKN010000052.1 GCA_025927855.1 Terriglobales bacterium | reverse complement strand
TTGCGATTTTGGCGGGTTGCAGTTGCCTCTTTCCCCTCCCGGCGCATTGCGCTGAGCCGCATGCGATCGTTAAGCACATAGCAATTCTTGGAGCGGGCGGACGCGTAGAAATTGAAATCTCCGGTAGCCAGCCACTGACGCCAAAAGCCCAGGCCATTGCCAATCCTGCAAGATTAGTCGTGGACTTTCCGGGCACGGTTCCCGGCCCCGGGCTGCACAACATTACCGTGAACCGCGGCGACGTCAAAGGGGTACGCGTGAGCCTGTTTAGCTCAAGCCCTCCGGTCACTCGCGTCGTCCTTGATTTGAATTCGCCCTCCCCTTACCAACTGTTTCCGTCAGGCAGGTCAGTGATTGTGAAGCTGGAGGGCGCGGGAGCGCACACGGTGAATGTTTCCGCAGGAAAGCCCGTTCTACAAATTAATGATGTACACACCGGCTCTGAAATTACCCTCTCCCGGTCCCCTACTGCCAGCACACTTTCCAGCGCACTCGCAAG
This sequence comes from Terriglobales bacterium, assembly GCA_025927855.1. Lineage (GTDB taxonomy): Bacteria > Acidobacteriota > Terriglobia > Terriglobales > Acidobacteriaceae > JAICKN01. The sequence continues at coordinate 15,356 of JAICKN010000052.1, read as the reverse complement.
TCAAGGATACGAAGTTGATTTTCAGAATGGACTGCTTACCATCCGGGCGCGGAAGGCGACGCTGGGGCAAGTGCTTGCCGAAATCCAACGCAAAACCGGGGCCGAGGTAACGATTCCGCCGCAAGCGCAGCAGGAGCCGATTGTCGCTGATATTGGCCCCGCGCCGCCGAATCTCGCGCTGGCTTCGCTATTAGACGGCTCGCATTTCGATTTCATACTGGTCGGTTCCGAAAAAGATCCGAACAATTTGCGTACGATATTGCTGACGCCGCAAGGGAACGCGATTCCCGATTCGCAGATCAACCCGGCCGTAGTAAGTCCGCCACAAGAGGATGCCAGCCCGGTTGAAAATGCAGAACCGCAGCCCGACATGAGCACCGCGCCCGACACAGAAACTCCACCGCCGCCTCCACCCGATCCGCCGGAGCCGCAGCCCGAGCCGGTGCAGTAGCTAAAGTTTGGGGTAAATTCGCAGCCGGAAAGCTTACGGATTGCGCACCAAGCGGACTGGTATGGCCGAGTTGCTGGTAATACCGGTTGCGGAAGGAACTGCGCTCGCGTTGCAACCCACTGCATTGAGAATAACGGCGTCGACTTGAGGCGTTCCGGAAGTATTTGCCTGCACAATCCCCAATTGTAAAAAACCTACGATTTGGGCTGTCCCGTTACAGCTCGTGCGCCCAAATCTCGTACTGCAAAGTGAATTGCCGTTATATAAAGGAACCGTAATTATCGAATCGCTCCGGCTAATATTAGTGACACCGTTCAAGTTTGTATCCGGATTATTTTCTCCGCCGGTTATTGAAGCGGGCGCACCAAGCGACGCGGAAATAACGTCCTGTCCTGTCCCACCGCTTCCCTGATGAATCAGACAACTCGCGCCGGTTACGGTATCTGAATCTATTGTTGCACCGGTCTGTACCCGAATTGATTGCCTAAACCCAATCTGTTGGCCGCATTGTAAGGCAACTTGAGAAGGAATCCGGACGGAACACGCGATGTTATCCAGGTAATTGTTAGTGGTACTAACTCCTGAACAGGAATCGCCCGTAGGACACACCAAATTGGGCGATGGCGTAATATTCGTAAAATTCAATGGATAAAATGTAAGGGCGCCTGCCCCATTTCCGCCAGTTTGTTGAGTTTCGTCCGGTGTAGGCCTCAGCTGAATTGCTTGTCCAACATAGTTATTTTTGGCCAAGGTCCCATCGGCATTCACAAAATATCCCGGAGAACACGGCGTCGAACCAGATGGATCGCAATTTGGAACCAACCACGGTTTTACCGAAGTGAGCAAAACAGGAGGCGTAGTCGAACCGGATTGGTTATACGCTTCTGCGGTAGCGGTTGCAGTGGCTGTACTTACCGTCCCCCCCCAGATTTTTGCGAAAAATGTAGGCAGCGCGCCTGATTGAATTTTCACAGTGATGCGTGGATTTTCCGGCAAATCTGCGGTGTCAAATGCACAACTGCTCGTGATTGTGGGCGTCTGACCGGCAATCGTATTTTGAACAGCAATTGCGGCCGCGGCCGCTTGCGCCGACTGACAAATCGCGGTTTGATCCATTCCGCTGACCGATGTAATTCCCGACCGTACAAAAATATTTGCTCCTGCGAGAGCTGCTGCATCTGCCGCCCGCTGCGCTTCCCCCCGTGCGACGTAGAGCGAAGCTACATCAATGGCAAGCGCCGCCATACCCACCAAAGCAGCCAGGCAAATGGTCACCACGATAATGGTTGCGCCACGCTCCGCGCTTTGATTTTTGTAAAGATTTATTCGCAACATCGTTAATTCCGCCCCGCACGCAATTCCATCATCATTCAATTGAGGTTTTCCATGGTCGCTTGGGAACTCAAGGCGCTGCCGGAGAAATTAGCTCCCGGCACTAATAATCCAATCACATGGCCAAATTGCCACTGGTACGGATAAGTCAGCTTCACCTGCGTAGCTTCCATTTTGTAATCTGTCGAAAAAGGACTTTGCAGAGCCACCCCTGAAATTACAAAACCACGATTAATTTCCAGAGTGCAACCTGAAGCAGTAAACGTCCAATCGAGAGCAGACGACGTCACAGTTGCTGAAGTCAATGGGCAATTACCATCTGCGTGATTTTGCACAAGATCGCTGGCCACTATATTGCGAATCTCGCATACTGATGCCGGAGCGCTACCGCTCCCGCACGAGGTCGAATTCGAAAGATCGTTCATGGGCTGACTGGCGGCAATTCTGGCGGCCTCTAAAGTTATATTTCCCAGCTTTTGCTTGAGCGTGAATGCTGCGCCAAAATCATAAATTCCTACGACGAAGACCACGAGTAGCGGAAGGGAGATCGCAAACTCGACCAGTTCTGCCCCATCCTGCTCGCGCATATGCCGCGCGAATCGCTTCATAGTTTGAAGTAGGACCCGTAATGAGGGGACAATTCCAGACATCAATTTTCCTGTAAGGCTTGCGCGTGGGCGTGAATTGTAATGCCGGAGGTGATGGGCGTTAGCGTCAACGGACAGCAAGTAATCCCGTTCAGTTTAAAGCTATAGGGATAGCTCAGATCTACAGCGAATCCGACTACCGGAGGAGGTCCCGAGCTGAGTTGTGTTGGCACAAGGCTGGAAGGAGCCATTACTAGCGGCGTTGGATCAATATGCGCGGCCCGCAAAACAGAGCTTGCAACATCCAGTGGATTCACCGGGTTTGCGGCGCATGTCGCGCAGTCCGAAACCGCAGCCGCCGCAGCCGCTTCCTGCGCGGCGCGATTCAATGTTGTGTAGATATTGAAGGCGCGGCCAAACCACATAATTCCGAAGATCAATATGAATACCAGCGGCAGCACAAATGCCGCTTCGGCAATTTCCGCGCCGGAGTCATCGCGCATGGCAGACGCATATGAAATCCGCGCGATCTTCTTCTCGCCAGAATCTTCGCCGCGCTTCTTCATTCCGCGCACCTTCATTCCCGTAATCTGCGCTGCCATGATCTTCTTTTTAATTCTCACAAACTCCATCCTGCCGCATGGACCGCATAGGCGCCCGTGTACAAAATCACGGCCACAGCGACGGCAATCCCGAAAGGTATCTTAGCCGAACTTGGATCATCGAGCGTAAGCTCTGCCGGGGGCATACGAAACGTGACCAGGGAGTGGGCCATGTGAGCCAGGTTATGGACGGTCCTGCGCACGCGGCCCGTGGTCACGATCACAAAGAGCGCCATCAATGCTGCAATCAAAACCGTAATCACCAGAACTGCAATCAGGCGGTAAGGGCCCAGCCATGCGCCCAATGCTCCCACCAATTTCCAGTCTCCCGCGCCCAGGCTGCGCAACGCCACAAAAGGCAGCAGGACCGCGAGCCCCAAACACGCGCCCAGCAAGGATGCTTTTGCGCCGAGCCATCCGAAGGCGACCGCATTCGCAATAATCCCTAACAACAGTCCGGGCACCGTGAGCCAATTTGGAATGCGCCGGCTGCGCCAATCGGTCCATCCGGCGGCCAGGGCCAGCACGACGCTGAACATCCAAATTCCGTCTTTAGGCATGTGGCGGACAAGCTGATCTTAATTGGGAGCGGAACGGTCTGCAAGGACGGAGAACGCTGATGGCGGACTTGTGATTACTTCTCTCAAAGTGCCGGGAACCGCTTCGTTTAGCTGTTCTGGGTGCCCCGCCTGATCTCTTCACTCAGAATGATGGCCTCGGCAACTTCTTTCATGGAGCGGCGCTTTTGCCGGCTTTGCCGCTGCAAGGTCAAGTATGCCTGCTCTTCATTCACGCCCAGATCGCGCTGCAAAATCCCCTTGGCGCGCTCCACGAGTTTGCGCACCTCGAGTTGCCGGGTCAGGTTGGAATTTTCGCTCTCCAGGCGGGCCATTTCAATTTCCGCTCCCATCAAAAAGCCGGCGGTAGCAATCAACCGTATCTCGCGGCGGCTATAAACATGCGGTTTGCGGTGCTGCAGGTTCACCACGCCCACCAGGCGTCCGCGGGACAACACGGGGACTGAGAGAAATGCTTCGTAGAGATCTTCGGGCAGCTCATTAAAAAATTTAAATCGCGGATCGCGCGAGGCATTTTGCGAAACCGCAACCGGCTCGCGATGCTGCGCCACCCATCCGGTAATTCCCTGCCCCACGGAAAGCTTGAGCCGGTCTACGACTTCATCGTGAGGATTTTTTGAGGCGCGCAAAACCAGCTCGTCATTTTCGAGCACGTAAACCAGACAGGAGTCGCACTTCACCAGAGCAACGGCAAATTCCACCACTTTTGCCAGCACATGGTGCAATGGATCGGCCGCCGCCATACGGCTTCCGATTTCGTGCAGCAGGTCAAAATCGAGATCACTCGCGGAGGGAACATCCATAGCATGACGCTAAATGGCGCTCTCGAAACTGTCCAATTGCAATTTTCTATGGCTGCAATAAACCACCAAGATGAAGAAAAAAATCCCACAATGCAAAAACAAATGGCTTTTGCGGATGATCTAACTCTGAAATTTAACTTTAGGAAATGGGAAACGCCCAAGAAAGGATGGCAGCGACAAGGCTGCCCTGTACAGAATGCAATTTATCTTTTGCGATCCACATGGATCACGTGCTACTGCGCGGTGCCGGTGGCCTGGGCGAAAACAACTTGCGCCTCTGCTTTGGGCATTGCCGCAATCTTTTCGGTCTCCGCTTTCCCGGTCTTAGGCCGATAGGTGACGTACAAAGCAAGTCCCGTAAAGAAGGCTCCAGCGATAATGTTTCCGATTGTGACCGGCAGCTGGTTCCACAACAGCCATTGACGGATGGAGATGGGCGCGCCAAACATCATTCCCGCGGGAATGACAAACATATTGACGACCGAGTGTTCAAACCCCTGCGCAAAGAAAGTCATGAGGGGGAGCCACATAGCGACTACTTTGCCCATCGTGGAGCGGGAAACCAGCGCCAGCAGCGCGCCGATCGTGACCATCCAATTGCACAATATTCCTTTTATGAACGCCGATCCCCACCCGCTGGAACCAAGCGCCATGTATGCCAGCGTCTTTTTTTGCGCCGCCGATTTGAACAGCTCACCGACAGCACCGCTGCTGGTTGCGCCAAAATTCGTTTCGGCCCAATAAAAAAGAACAGCGTATAACAGACAGCCAATGAGATTGCCAAAGTAGACCCATCCCCAGTTGCGCAGCAACTTCCCCACGGAAACTTCTCCGGCAGCCAGGCCGATGGGAAGCACAGCGAAGTTGCCGGTGGCGAGTTCAAGCCCAAGCAATACGAGAATCACGAAGCCGACGGGAAACAGAATTGCACCCACAATCGGCGGCAATCCCTGCGTGGTCACAATTACCGCCAGCGAAGTGGCGAACCCGAGAAAAACGCCGGATAAGGCGCCCCGAATCAACATGTCGCTGATGCTGAGCGCGGATTTTTTCTTTGCGGTGAGCACCGCATCTTTTACTAATTCTTGCGGATTTACATTGTCCATCTAAACTGCCTCCTTTTTTGGTTTGAAAAGACCTCTGCGTGTTGCCATCGCATGATGACGTGGTTTTGCGGGGCTGAAGCCCTGCCTGGCATCCATCCTGTTAACCGGTTTATGAAATGGCGCGAAATTTCAAACACGCGCTACTGAGCATGCTTCGGTCGCGCCTTCGGCTTGCTGCTCCATACAGCCCAGCAATGCTTGGCTTTCGGTGAAAAAATTGGCAGGGAGTTCAAGCCAGATCACGTTGTCTTCCACTCGCGTGCGGAAACTCCTCACGCAATGAGCGCTGCTGGCGGGGCTTACGCCCTGGCCATTTTCCAGGTTGAACTTCCACGCATGCAGCGGGCACACAACGGTCGTGCCGGAAACAATGCCTTCCGCGAGCGGCCCCTCGCGGTGCGGGCAGCGGTTCTCGACCGCGAGGAAACGTCCGCCGAGATTAAAGATTGCAATTTCGCTCTCTGCAATGCGCACAGCGCGGCCCTCGCGCAGAGGAATGTTGTGCGCGTAAGTAACGCGAATCCATTTCGTTTCATTTTTCATACGAGGACTCCATCCATCATTTCAATCTGCACAAACTGCGTTGCGGTGCGTGGTTCATTGCGTTCCAGCCATGCATCGCGGGACCTGGCTTTCGATTTGTGTAGCCGGCCGCGCAAAGCCTGCTTCTGAGGCTCGGCGGCATAGACCGTTTCCTTACGGACTTTCTCAATACCAATGCGCTCCACAAAGTCGTACGTGCGTTCCAGGTAGTTGGCGTTTTCGCGGTAGTACTGGAAGAAAATCCCGGACGCATCGAGCGCCTGCTCCGTGGTCTCCACCGTAATCAGCAAATCTGCCTTCCGGACTTTTTTGCCGGCCGCGCCGCCCACAACCACCTGCCAACTGCCTTCCTGCCCGACAAGGCCGATATCTTTCACCGTGGCCTCGGCGCAATTTCTTGGGCAGCCGACCACGGCCATTTTTAATTTGTGAGGAGTAAAAAGATTTTCCAGGCGGCGTTCGAGTTCAATGCCGGCGCTGGTGGAATCCTGCGTACCGAAACGGCAGAAGTCCGTACCCACGCAGGTTTTCACCATGCGCACACCTTTGGTATACGCCTGGCCGGAGGTCATTCCCAGGTCCGCCCACACTTTCGGCAAATCGGATTTTTTTACGCCGAGCAGATCAATGCGCTGGCTTCCGGTGATCTTTACCAGGGGAACGCGGTATTTTTCAGCAACATCGGCGATGCGCCGCAATTCCGCTGCGGAAGTGACGCCGCCGCGAATGCGCGGTATGACGGAGAATGTTCCGTCTTTTTGAATGTTGGCGTGGACGCGGTCGTTGATGAATCGCGCAGAGCGGTCTTCATCGTGATCGCCACACCAAAGCATATCCAGCATGTAGCTCAATGCAGGCTTGCAAACTTCGCAACCCTGGCCGTTGCCGTAAATATCCAGAACCTCCTGCACCGACTTCAGGCGCTGGCTGCGAACAATTTCGCGCAGATTGTCTTCGGCAAAAGGAACACACTTGCACAGAACTTTGCGCGACTCCTCTTCAAATTCAGGAGCCACAGCTTTCAGCAATTGCTGGCAAAGCTCCGTGCAACTGCCGCAGCCCGTGGAAGCCTTGGTGCATTCTTTGAGCTGGGCCAGAGTATTCACGCCGCGCTCGTGGATAGCGTGCACAATCACGCCCTTGGTAACGCCCATGCAACCGCAAACGGTTTCGTTGTCGGAAATTTTCGCAACGTCCATGCCTGCGTCTCCACCAGTATCTGGAAACAAAAGTTGACGCCGCATGGAAGCAAGATCGGTCCCGCTACGTAGCCATTCCATGTACCGATGGCTATCGCTGGTATCGCCGACGAGAATCACGCCAGTCAGCTTGCTGGCTTTCAGCGTGAGCTTTTTGTAGATCCCGAGCGAAGGATCTTCGTAGCGGATGACCTCCGATCCGTCCACTTTGTCGCCGATCTCCCCTGCGGAGAAAACATCCACGCCCATGATCTTCAGCTTGGAGGCAAGCACCGTGCCTTCATATTTCGGGCCTTTATTTCCGGTGATGGTGGCCGCCAGAACTTTGCCCTGTTCCAAAAGCGGCGCGACCAATCCATAACAGATGCCGTTATGCTGCACACATTCGCCCACGGCAAAAACATCGGGATTCGATGTTTCCATGTAATCATTCACAACAATCCCGCGCTTGGTGTCGAGTCCTGCTTTTTGTCCGAGTTCGATATTCGGGCGGATACCTGCGGCGATCACCACCAGATCGGCAGGAATGGTCCCGCCGCCTTTGAACTGAACGCGCTCGACTTTGCCTTTGCCCAGGATCGCGGTGGTAGAAAGTCCGAGCAGCACCGTGATCCCAAGCTCATTCATTTTGTTCGCGAGATAACTGCCGCCGGTCACGTCCAACTGGCGCTCCATGAGAGTTTCCATCAGGTGGACGACGGTCACATCGCAACCCTGCACCTGAAGTCCGCGCGCGGCTTCAAGGCCGAGAAGCCCTCCGCCAATCACAACGGCTTTCAAGCCGGGGCGTGCTCGCTCAAGCAGTGAACGAGTGTCATCGAGATTGCGGAACACGAAAACACCATCTTTCATCACGTCTTGAATGGAAGGAATTACGGGAAGGCTCCCGGTGGCGAGCAATAATTTGTCGAACCCGGTGACGCTGCCATCGTCGCCGGTGACAGTTTTTGCCCCGGCATCCACATCCGTGATGCGAACGCCCAGGCGAAGCGCAATATCGTGCTGCTGGTACCAGTTGAGGCCGTTCAGCGTGATTTCTTCAATGGATTTCTCTCCCGCGAGCACGGAGGACAGCAGAATGCGGTTGTAGTTGACATGGGTCTCGTCGCCGAAAATGGTGATGTTGAATTTGGGCGCATGGCGCAGAATCTGCTCCACGCAGGCAATGCCGGCCATTCCGTTCCCCACTACCACTAGCTTTTCCACGCTCGTCCCTCCTTGTGTTGCTGTGCTGACGTGGCCATTTGGTGGGTACACGTCGAGCGGCAAACTGCGCTCGGGTAAAATTCAGCTCGTCAGGGAGTAAAAGAAACTGCAAGCGGCACGACAATGTGCCTGTGGGTTAGAACAAACCGGGGCAACTCATTACGACGCGGAACGGATGGTTGAAGTCTTCAACCTGGAACGCCCCGTTGTTTACTTCACAACCGAAGTATGGGGTCGCCTGGGGAAAAAGGCCAATTCAAAATTTGAATGGCGATTATGAATACAGTGTATGTGTTTGTGGAATGAGCATCTTGCGCGAGAGATGGCGAACGAAAAAAAACTTACGACGAGATGTTACGCCCGCGCGGATTGCTGAAACGTTCCCGCCGGCTGCTTAGAAATTCTCGAACTACAAAACCTCTCCGTCCATGGAACCGAAGTCAATTTTCGTGCCGTGAGAGAGCCGCACCGTTTGTCCCGGCTGAATGCTGCGGCGATTGCCCTCGCCGGTGACAGTTTCCCACGCAGTGGTGGACATGTTCTTCAGCCCTAAAACGGAAGGGTCCTGAGGATTCCGCGTCACTTCGGCGACCACGTCTTCGCCTTCAGGCTGCGGTTGCTGAGGTCTTAATCCAGTCACCTGATGCGCCAACAATCTTAATCCCGGCACAACAATCAACTGCCGCATGCCGAGCTTCAAGGTCAAGCTTGTGGTCGGAGGATAAACGGAAGGCGCTCTCGGCGGCAGCGCGGGATAATCCGGTTGCGGAACAGGCTCGATGCGTACAGCTTCCACTGCGATTGGAGCTTGCGGCATAGCACTCCCATATCCCATCGCGCCCATTCCCGCTCCAATAACGATGCTCGGCTGCAGGAACTGCCGTTGCGGAGAAATTTCTCGCGCTTTAAGAATGGCGGCGGCTAAAACCGCGTACGATGCCGTTGCAATCAACATTTTTAACAGCGTCATGCTCGAGGGCACCGCGTCCCAGAAGCCGTGCACAACCGCGGCCGAGAGCAGTCCGATGACAAGAATCTGCCAACTCTTTTTGGGCTTGAGCGCGGCCAGGCCGATAAAATAGCCAAGGTATCCGCTGTAGGCCATGTGCCCAAAAGCCTGGTCGAGCGAGCGCGGAATCGCAAGGCCGACCCCGGGCGTGCAACCCATGACGTTCATCATGAGGCCCTTGGCTACATCAATTTGCGTTCTGCCGGAGAGCAGATGAAAATTGACCAACACCTGAGCGCCATGCACCCAGGCATCTTCGATGGTGGAAGAAATATACTGGCCGACGGTTTCTACAATGGCGAAACCTCCCGCAGAAGCCGCGCCCATCAGGATGCCGTCCAGCGGCTCCTGTATTCCGTAAGCGTCACGATGCTGCGGTTTCAACCGGCTGGTGATGGCCCACAGAATCAATACGGGAGACGCTTTTAAGAGCTCTTCCAGAAATCCCGTGCCAATGATGAAGCGGTAAAGCCGGGTTGCAAAATCCTTGGCCTGCCCCGGCTCGCCGCCGGCAAGGAACCCGTAAAAGAATCCATAGGCCCAATCGAAGATGGGGCTGGTCAACAGCCATCCGGTGAAGATGGCGACCGCGATGAACATCAGCCAGGACTTTCTTTTGCCGGCAAGCCTGTAAATGAAATACAAGCTGGCCAGGTTCAAATACAAAGCCACCAAAATGATGAGGTAAGTGGTGTAAACCGGCTGGCCGCCGACCGTCGGCCATTTGCTTAGGTGGTAGACCTGCGTGAAATTGATCGGCATGTCCCACGGGTTGGCCTGCATCGCGCCGTACATGGCGAGCACAAACATGATGGTCACAATCATGGGCAGGAGGGCAGATTTCTGCCTGAGCTCATGCCATTTTGAAATTACGGGGATGAGTTGCGATTTAGTAGGCAGATCCGTCTGTGCCATTACCCCGCCGGGGCGTTTTGCCATGTTTGTCTCCTAAGACTTCCGCGCAGGAAATTGTGCGCCGATCATTCTTGCAATGCGCCGCCGCTGCATTTTGTGCGGTGGCGGCAAAGATAAAACTTAAGTTCTAGGTGGAAATACAAGGAACGCCGTTCCTGCTAAAGAGCGCTCTTCCTGCCTACGCAACTTCTCCATCTACCTGGCCGAAGTCAATCTTCGTGCCCACCGTGAGGCGCATCGTCTGCCCCGGCTGAATCTCACGCCGGTTGCCCTGCGCATTCACAACTTCCCATGTGGAAGAGGAAAGGTTCCTCAATCCCAAAACCGAGGGGTCTTGCGGATTGCGCGTGACCTCCGCCACAGCTTCGGCTTCAATGGACTGGGGCTTCAGGCCCCCCACCTGGTGTGGAAGCAATCTCAATCCCGGAACCACCACTAACTGCCGCATACCGATCCGCAGGCTCAGGCTCCCTGTGGGCAGTTGTGGGCGAACCTGCGCCGGCAATTCCTTGCGCAAGAACTCCCGCTGGCCCGCGCCCAGGTTGCGCTGCGCACCCTCAATTTCTTCCGGCGAAATGCAGCGGGTCTGGATGTTGTACGTTCTTTCCGCGGCATTATTTTCCTGCGCGGCGGTAGCGGCCAGCGCTTTTACCTGGACTGGAACAACATCTGCTGCAACGTTCGCCTGTGCGGCTCGTGGTGTTGATCCAGCCTGCCCAGCTTGCCCAAATACAATACTTGGTTTCAGCAAAATACGGTTGGGAGAAATTTCGCGGGCCTTGAAGATTGCCGTTGCCATGGCAGCGTAAGAGAGCGCGCCGATTACGAAGAGAACGTTATTGCCGTAGAAGGCGCTGCAAGCATCCCATAGCGAATGCAGCAACACGGCGCCGCCATAGCCCCAGGCCAGAATGCGCCAGCGGTCTTTCGGCTTGAGCATGGCAAGGCCAATCATGTAACCGAAATATCCGCTGTAAGCGACGTGGCCGGTAATATCTCCCGCAAGCCGGAAAACAACCATGTTCAGGCTGTCCAGACTGTGAATATTTGTGTTTTGCGGGACGTACTGCAACATGGTTTCCGAGAGAGCAAAACCGGCGGCAGACGCGGCGGCCAGAAGAATTCCATCGAGCGGCTCGAAGACCCCGAACGCTTCCCGGTTCTTCCCTTTCAAATGGTAGGTCAGATAAACCGCAGCCAGCACGGGAAGGATTTTGACCAGCTCTTCACGCATGCCGGCGGCGAACAGCAAACGAAAAAGCAGTTCGGGGAAGGTGAAGCGCTGCGCCCAGGTATTGGGATCACCCACATCGCCGGGCAAAACTTTTTCAAAAATAAAGCTGAACGGCGTCATGCAGTAGGTGACCACAAGGAAAGTCATCATGGCCGAACCCACAATAGCGATAGAGCTCTTGGCTTTGCCGCACATCCGGTAAACCAGGAAAACCGTGCCCGCGGAGATGGCCAGCGCGCATATCCAGTTCACGGTGCTGTCCACGTACAGAGTGAGCACTAACATCAGCGCCACAGGAATAAAAAATCCCTTGTTGCCGAGGTTCTTCCATTTCGAGAGCAGCGGAATCATCTCTGAATGCGAGGTCTCGAGGTTCCGAAGCATTTCACCGCCGGGCCGCTTTGCCATATCTATCCCCACGTAAAAATATTTTTTGATTACGGACTTTTACGGATTACTTCTTATTGGAAAGCCGGATGAGAATGAACCCGGCGATAACTGCTACCACTACAATTCCTGCAATTACCAAAGGCGATCCGGAAAAAGAGCTCCCGCCAATGACCGTGACCTTGGCTGCGCTTTGCCCGGGATGCGAAGGCTGAATACCAATCAGCACCGCCATTACAACCGCCATCGCCGCGGCGGCGGCCATCGCGCGCTGATGCAAGCGGAACCATGCATCCGCTTTCGACCAGAAGGAGATTTTTTCCGGCTGGACTTTTTTAGCGTGGACTTCCGCTTCGAGTTTTGCCGCCAACACTCCGTCGAATGCATGCAGGCTGCGCAGTTCTTTATCACAGCGGCGGCAAATTCCAATGTGCGCCTCCACCATCTGGCGGCCTTCAGCATCCATGCTGGAGTCGAGATAAGCCGCCATCTGCTCATATTCCAAGTGCAGGTTGTCAACGCAGTCTTCGAGCAAGGCGGGAAAGGACGGCGCGGGAGTGATAGCGCGAAGCTGCTTTTGGCAGACCTTGCACTCACCTAAATGGCGGTCGGTTTTCAGCAATTGGTCGGGATCGAGGGATTTTTTCCGGTAATCCTGCAATTCTTGTGGAGTTAAGTGCCCGTTCATTGCTGCCTCCTTTCCATGTTTGACTTCTTCGCCTAAGTCCTTTATTTGCCGAGCCTTGCCCTGCCCTAAAACTTCTTACACTCATGAAAGACGGTCAGAGAACGCCAATATTCCCGTCGCACAAAATTTATTTAACGTACACATTTCATGTGCCTTTTCAGCCTTTCCACAGCTTTGTTCCTGTAGCCGATCACCTGTGGACGCGTCACTTTCAGCATCCGGGCGATGATGTTGTCTTCCAAAGGCAGGAATTCCCACAAAATAGCGAATTTCTTAGCGTATCTGCGCGCCGTCCGGGCCTGCTCCCGCAGGTCTGCCCCGATCTGCAATTCCTTCCAGGCGGCGTCGAATTGTTCATCTTTCAATTCGAGGGCTTCGCCAATTTGCTGGCGGGTGGCCACACCGTAATAAGGAAAAGCTTCCAGCTCGCCGTCGGGAATGTTGAGCAGATACGCAGCACGATGCCACACGAGAAGCTGCCGGATAGCCGCCCACAACAATGTGAGCCGCTCCGCCGCAAGCTGAATGGAGTAAGCCGAAGGTTCGCGGGATTGCGCCGTCTCCAGAGGAGTGGCGCCGTCGTCATCTTCGTCTCCGCTGGATTCCGAAATGTCAGGAATGTCTTCCACTCCCACAAGTGGCGCGATAAGGGAAATAAGATCATCGAGCGGCACCGGGCCGCCAAGATGGCCTAAAAGAGAATCAAGCAGAGTCTGCCAGTCTTCCGCGTTGAGGGCGCTCAGATGTTTACGCGGGACTGCCCGGACAGTGATTTCTGAAGGGTCATGCCGCAATTTTGCGACAAGAGCTGGATCGGCGGCAGGCTGTTTTTGCGTCCGCCAGCCGGAGAGGCCGCAAATTAAATCCCCTTCGCGCGACTCCCAAACCGCGTAAGCTGGAAGCTTTTCCATGAACCGCCGCAGGCAATTTTTCAGGCTGGTACGTTCGGGATGCCGCGCGCGCAAATAATCATTGCAGCAGTTGTACGAGACTGTCGCGGCATACGCCCGAAAATCTTTAATTCGATCTTCGATTCGTTCTTCAATTCGTTCCTGGGGGCGCTCTTCGATGCCTCCCTCGACACGCTCCGTGCGCGAATTACCGCCCGCACCGTCCCCGGTAACACCGGCACTTTGGGCAGCGAAAGACGAAAGCTTCTTCAGGAGCTTCACGCGGATTTCGCTCACAACATCCTGCGCGTCGAGATTTTGCTCCCGGTGATCGGAGGCGCTCAGGGTGACGCGCAACTTGTGCCGCACCGCCCCTGCAATAACAGGAGCAACTTCCTGCAGCAGGGCCTCCGCGGAAGGGCCGGATGCGGTTGTAGTGGACCAATGACCGGATTCCGTGGAATACGGTGTTTGTTCTGACCGCGAAGTCATCGGTGTTCCTGAACGCGAACCTGAAATGGAGATCAATTCCGGCACGGATTCTATAAGAATCCGCCCGGGCGAAGTACAAAGTGAATTGGGGGAGGGAAAATAAAAGAACGGGAATGGTACCGCAGGGAAAACGGGAAAACAACCGGAATTACTTGCTTATAACGGGATGGGGCAAGGCGGCAAGCCGCTATAGTTTGGCGGCGTTCTTCAATTCGGCGGCGAAGGTTGCAAGGGCCATCACTAGCGTCAGCGGCCGATCCTTGAGAGGCACCGCCCCATAAGAGGCATACCAGCCAGCCGCGCGGGCGTCCTTCGCGTCAATGATCAGTAGCACACCACCAGCTTCGGCCGCAGCCCGCAGGCAGCGCCGCGCAGCAGCGGCAAGAAGCTGTCCGCCCAGTCCTTGTCCGTGCAGGCGCACATGGATTGCGATGCGTGCGAGCCGGAATCCCGGGACATCGTGCTGCGCCAGCCCCCTGCGCATCATTTCCGGAGTGTCTGCATAAGCAAGCGCTGCGGGCGCAACGCTATAGAAGCCGAGGACCGTTTTACTATCGGCATTGTCTACAGCAACAAAGGTTTTCGAGCCGCCCAGCTCATGACTTTGCCGCGCATACCGTCGCAGAAAATCGTTCAAGTCTGCATTGCCGCAATCGAAGGCCTTGCGGTCATGCTTTCTGGAGATTGGTTCTTCGTGCCATGCCGGGAGCATCACACCAGCTTCGGCATTGCGGCGATGGCCGTCCGCAGTTTGGCATTGGGCGCAGGTGGATTTTCCAGCAGGTCCAGCACCAGCAGACTATCCCTCTTCGACAATTGAATGTGCTCGGCTTGCTCAATCACCGCTTTCGCCTCCCGCACCGCGAGTTGAACGATGAAGTCTGTGAGGTCGGTGTTCCGCAGCGCTGCCGCGCGCATGAGCATCGCCTTTTGCTCCGGCTGTATGCGAAGCTGCATTCTTTTATTGTCCTCAACCACGGCACGAGGCATGGGATCCTCCACGCGTACACATTGAAAGAGTACGCGAATAAAACCAGCAAGTCAAAGAGTACTCATTCAAGGAGTACATCATGGAAACCGCTGCGGCGGAGCTGCTACGCAAGAATCGGCAGGTGCAGGCAGGGCTGAACCAGGAAGTCGAGTTTCGCTAATTTCTCCAGAGCTTTCTCTACGAGCGATGACGAACAGGACTCCAGAGTGATGACAAAGGGCAGGCTCGATGCCGGATAGCCCGGCTTCTGCAATACCGAGTCAATGTTGATGCCGCAGTCAGAAAGAATGCTGGCGATGGAAGCGATGATGCCGGGCTTATCGTGCACGGTGAAGCGCAAATA
>JAICKN010000247.1 GCA_025927855.1 Terriglobales bacterium | reverse complement strand
GTGTTCGGTGTGGCCTTCCAGCAGGTCAAGCACATGAGGCAGCAATCCGACCACCGCATCGAGCGACTCAACCGCTCCTTTGGGGCTGCCGGGAAGATTTAGAACAACTGACCAGCCGCGCACTCCACAAACTCCGCGGCTGAGCGCGGCGAAGGGTGTTCGCTTCGCTCCCTCCATGCGCATGCGCTCCGCAATTCCCTCAATAATGCGATCACAAACCGCGCGAGTGGCCTCGGGAGTGACGTCGCGAGGCCCGAGGCCGGTGCCGCCGGTGGTCACAACCAGGCGGGCGTGCTTGGCCATGCGGATAATGGCCTTTTCAATTTCCTGCTGATCGTCTGAGACGATTCCGGTGACTACAGTCCTGAAATTCTGGACGCGGAGCGCCTCGACCAGAGCGGGGCCGGAGCTATCGGTTTTTTCGCCGCGCGAGCAGGAGTCGCTGATGGTGAGCACGGCGGCGGTGCTGCCGTTAGCTGTCGAGGAGGACATCTTCTTCCTCCGTGCCATTGCCATCTTCGTCGCGTTTGGATTCATCGAGCAGGCGAAGCCCTTCCATAAGGAGACCCTGCGTGTTGAGGGTCGTGGTCTGCTGAGAGGTCTTGCCTTCGAAGTCAAGTTCAAAGCTGCCGCTGGTCCAGCGCAATACTTTGAAGACTGCCTGGTCGCCGGTGAGCGATCCATAGGCAGCATGGGTGACCTGGCCCTCGCTGAAATACATATCGCAGGATTCGTTCTCGTTGGAAAATTTCAGGAAGCAGCTTTTGCGTCCCATTTCGAGTGACTGTACCAAGTCAATGACGTTCATCTGCGCCAGATTTCCGCGAATTCGGCCATCGGACGAAGACGAGGACTTGGCCATTTTTTCGAGTGCAATACGGTCAATGGCGCGCTTAATGCGCAGAGTGGCTTCTTTCAGGAAAAAAGGCTTCTCGACGAAATCGTCCACCGGTTCCTGATGCGAAAGCTTTTCGGAAATGTCGGCTTTGCTGGCGAGAAGAATCACGGCAATGGAGGAAGTGCCCGGCCTACTCTTAAGTTTATCCACCAACTGGCGTCCATCCATGCCGGGCATGCGGTAGTCGGCCACAAGCAAATCTGGAGGATCATCCACCGCTTTGAGCAGGGCATCGGCGCCATCGCCGGCGGTTGTGACGGTGGCCAGCGGCGAGAGAGCATTCCGCAGCATGCCCATCACCATGGGATTATCGTCCACCAGCAGGAGCTTGACGCTGTTCGGCATGATTCGGAATGCTTCCGGCTGTCACTTCAGCCTGCGTTTGTAATCTCCGCTTTTTCCGCCACTTTTACGCTCGAGCCGCACGTGGCAAATTTCCATTCCTTTATCCAGCGCTTTGCACATATCGTACACGGTCAAGGCGGCAACGCTGGCCGCCGTGAGCGATTCCATCTCTACTCCCGTAGGAGCCGTGGTTGCAACTCTTGTGCGGATGGCGACGCCATTTTCGCATGGCTGCACTTGCACATCAATGTGCGAGAGGGGCAGAGGATGACACATGGGAATCAAATCGGAAGTCTTTTTGGCGGCCATGATGCCTGCGAGGCGCGCCACTTCCAGCGGATCGCCCTTGGCATTGCCGGGCAACGCTTTCAGCACTGCCGGACTCATGGCGATAAACGCGCTGGCCTCTGCTTCGCGGCGGGTGCCTGGCTTTGCGGAGACATCCACCATCTTGGCGCGGCCTTCCGGACCGTAATGCGATAGAGTTTTCGCCATGAACCTCTATATTACAGCTTTGGGAAGCCAGAACTTCTACCGCATCAAAACAGGCACCCACTCGCCGGCGGCAATGTGTTCGCGATCGGGTGGAATGACCACATAGCAGTTTGCCCGCGCAGCGCCCGCAACGTCCCCGGAACCTCCCCAGGGGGCGAGATCCACCTCGCAATGCTCGAACTCGCCGGAAAGCGTGCCGGGTAAAAATCTTTTTAATCCGGTCTTGGTATGGATTTCGGTCTTCAGCCGCGCGCGTAAGAAGCAAAGCTTCCGAAGTTGCAGGCCGCAGAGCGCCGCAACCATGGGACGGACAAAGAGTTCAAATGTGACCATGGTAGAGATGGGATTACCGGGCAGCCCGAAAAAATATTTTTCGCGAACTTTGCCAAAGACGATGGGTTTTCCTGGCTGAATTTTAGCTCCGGTGAAGAAAAATTCCGCTTTCAGTTCCTGCAACACCGCTTCGACCAGATCATATTTTCCCGCGGAAACTCCGCCAGCGATCAGCAACAGGTCGGCTTCCATCCCTTCTTCAATCAACTCGCGCAGGCGGTCCGGTTTATCCGGCGCAATGGGCAGGCAGACGGGTTCGCCGCCGGACTCGCGAATCTGCGCAGCCAAAGAATACGTGTTCGAGTTCCGGATTTGTACTGCATTGGGCAGAACGTCAATATCTACGAGTTCGTCTCCTGTCGCGAGCACGGCAATCTTTGGCTTGGTGTAAACCAGGGCATATTGCCGTCCGATGGAGGCGGCCACCGCAATGGCAGCGTGATCGAGACGCACACCCGGGGGCAGAAGTTGGCAGCCGCGTTTGCCCTCCGAGCCTCTCGGAATAATGTTCTCTCCGGCGGATAGCGAACGTGTGATTTCCACCTCATCGCCTTTGCGGGACGCATATTCCACCATGGCGATTGAATCCGCCCCTGAAGGCACCGGCGCTCCGGTCATAATGGCAGCGGCCTGGCCTGGCACGACAACAATTTCGCGCTCGGGCAGAGTTCCGGCGCGGATTTCCGCCAGCACCTTCAGGGTGGCAGGAAGGTTTTGAGTATCGGCGGCGAGAACTGCATATCCATCGCGGGCGGCGCGGTGAAACGGCGGAAAATCGCGGTCGGCAATCAGCGGCTCCGCCAGAACCTGCCCAGCGGCGTCGAGCAATGGGACGAGTTCCTTTCCTTTGGGAGACACTGCGGCAGCGTGTTTTTCTACGACGGCGCGGGCTTCCTCAAAGCTGAGAATGGAGAAAGGCGAAGGCGCATTCATGCCAACGATCATAACCAGCAGGAAGAAAGAAACGCCAGTTGCAAAGAAAAATTCGGGAAGTAAACTTCAAGAGCGTTGGGCCAATGCATTGCGGAGTTGTGCGGAGTCGCTGGCGTAAGAAAATGCGACCTCTTCTTCCACCAGGCTGGCCCGCACTAACTTTTCAATCTCTCCATCAAAGTGTTGCATTCCCGCGGCTGCGCCGCTTTTGAGAGCGTCGTTTGTGATGACCTCAAGGAGCTTGCGTCCGGAAGGGTCTTCGCATTCCACATAGCCCAAAGAACAGGCCGTCATTTTGAAAATTTCAAATACAGCGGTGCGGCCTTTTCCGCTGCGCAAGGGAAGAAGGCGCTGCGAAACGATATAGCGCAAGGTCTTGGCCAGCCGTCCGCGGATTGCCGATTGATCGCCGGGCGGGAACAGGCGCGCGATGCGGTCAATCGTCTTAGATGTATCCACAGTGTTCAAACTGGAAAGCACCAAATGGCCGGTTTCGGCGGCCTGCAGTACGAGTTCCATAGTTTCGCGATCGCGGATTTCCCCTACAAAAATTACGCGAGGCGCTTGCCGCAGGGCCGCGCGCAAGGCCAGGGGAAATGTTGGAGTGTCACTGTGCAACTCGCGCTGGTGAATTGTGGCCTGCTTGTGGTTATGGAGGAACTCAATGGGGTCCTCGATGGTAAGAATGTGGCAGGTCTGCTCTTCGTTTATGCGGTCCACCAGGGCGGCGAGCGTGGAAGACTTTCCCGAGCCACGCATGCCGGTAACAAGCACGATGCCATCCCGCAGGCATGCAATGGCGCCGAGTTGTTCTGGAATTCCCAAATCATGGAATGACGGAATAATGGTGGGAATTACGCGCGTCACAATTGCGCAACTTCCACGCTGAATAAAAATATTGGCGCGGAAGCGCGCCAGGCGGGGGAGCGCATAGGAGACATCGCAGAATCCCTGTTCTCGGAGGGCCGTCACCGCCTGTTTATTGTCTGCGATCAAGTCGGCGGCGATGCGGCGGGTATCGTCCGCGGTGAGCGCGGGAATGTTTTCGGCAGGAAGAAGCTGTCCATGCACTTCGACTTGTGGAACTCTTCCGGGGGAAAGAATGATGTCGCTGAGTTGCGCGTGCTGGCGCAGGATGATCTCAAACAAATGCTGAGTTTCCGGACAGGGGCGGCTGGAGAATGCGCCGAGGACCGCCGGAGACGGAGCTTTGCCGGGAGTTGCCATAAGCTTTTCGAAGTTCAGGGAAGAGAACCGCTTGCAAACCCAAAACGGGTTATGGTTTAAATCTAGTGGAATACCGGAGGATGGTTCTACAAAGAACAGCGTGGAAATAGACTTTGGTAATCTCCACAATCTCCAAAGAAAAAAGGCGGCGGGCAGCCGCCTTCGTTCTTTTACAGCAATTATTTTCTGCCACTTTTCTTTCTGGAGCCAAATTCGGTCTGCACCTTGGCGCCAATCTGTTGCAACATCTGCTTGGCAGGGTCAGCGAATTGTCCGTTGGGCTGAAGCTCTAAATACTTGTTAAAGGCTTCGGCTGTGCCTTCAGGAGCAACCATCACG
>JAICKN010000214.1 GCA_025927855.1 Terriglobales bacterium | reverse complement strand
GGGCAAGTTCCGGTCACGGCGGTTTGAATCAGTGGTGGCTGAGGCGGAACGGCTCTCCCGCTCTGGCGTGCGCGAGGTCACTCTAATTGGGCAGGATACAACCTGTTACGGCGAAGACCTCGCATTAAAAGATGGATTGGCCTTACTGTTAGAAAGGTTGGCGCAGATAGAAAATTTGCGCTGGATTCGTTTTTTATATTGTTATCCCAACAAGATCACTGGCCGATTGCTGGAAACAATCGCCTCCAACGACAAGATCTGCTCTTACATTGACGTTCCGCTGCAACATGCTTCCGCCTCGGCGTTGAAGCGTATGAAGCGCGGCGGTGGCGCGGAAATATTTTTGCGCTCTATTGAAAAGATGCGCAGAGCTATTCCGAATTTAACTTTGCGGACTTCGTTCATCGTGGGATTTCCGGGCGAAACGGAAAAGGAATTCGAAGAACTTTGCGACTTTGTGCGCGCTGCCGAGTTCGACTGGATGGGAACATTCAGTTATTCCGATCAGGAGGGCGCAGGCGCTTATGGGCTGGCAGAGAAGTTGCCGGCGCGTGAGATTGAAGCTCGCCGCAGGCGGCTGATGCAGATTCAGCGAGGCATCAGCAGGCACCAAAAGAAGGCGCTCATTGGGCGCGAATTCGATTTGCTTCTGGAAGGCGCGTCGGAGGAAAGCGATTTGCTGCTGGAAGGGCGTACGGCGATGCATGCTCCGGAAATTGACGGTAAAGTTTTTGTGAATGATGTTCCCGAGGGAGTGACGCCGCTGGCGGGAGAATTTTACCGCTGCGAAATCACGGAAGCGCACGACTACGACCTGGTCGCGAGAATCCTGTAAATTCAGGTTGGCAATTTCATGACCCCCCAGAAGAACTCCCGCAAGCCCAGTATTAAATTGCGGTGTCCCACCTGTAAAAATCCAGTAAAACGCAATCATCCGGAATTTCCGTTTTGCAGCGGACGCTGCCGAACGATAGATTTAGGCAAGTGGGCCAGTGAGCAATATGTCATACCGTCGCCTGTGGACGATACGAACGATGCTGTGGATGATGAAAATGTGCGAGATCACAGGAAGTAGTGAAGGCAACGGGCGCAAATGCCGCCGGGGGACGGCGGCGCTACGAAATGGATGACGATCCACAGAACGCGGTTACAGATGATTCCCGGCGCGCTCGTGATAGCGCCGCTGTGATGCCTATGGCGCAGACGATGCAGAGTTCCGCCACCTCTTCTCCTGCACCCCTCTGGGCCACACTGACCGCCACATTCTTCTATATCGGAAAGCTCAAGCCGGGCCCTGGTACGTGGGGATCGGCGGCGACAGTCATTCTTTGGTATGGTTTGACGCGGTTGATTCCTCTGCACACGCAAACGATGGCGGCGGTTTTACTCTCTATCGTGATCGTTGCCGTCGGAATTCCGGCAGCGACACAAGCGGCGCGCTTTTGTGGACGCAAAGATCCGCAGTTTGTGGTGATTGATGAGGTCGCGGGGCAACTCATAGCGCTGATCGCGATTCCCATTACATGGAAAAGCCTGCTGGCGGGCTTTATACTTTTCCGAGGGTTCGACATATTGAAGCCGCCGCCAGTACGCTCTTTGGAGCGGTTGCCTGATGGCACAGGAATTGTCCTCGATGATGTGGCTGCGGGAATTCTAGCCATGATCGTGATGCAAGTTCTGCGGCGTTTTGGTTTTCTGGCGTGAATGAACCGGATGTGCAAGGCAAGAAATTAAGATAGGAAAAGCGTGAGCGCAAAGCCCCATATCGAACATGTGATGCCCACTTCGGCACTGCCGGGAGGCGAGGTTCGGATCGTTGGCAATCATTTAAGTCCGCAGGAATCGCGTCGCCCTGTGGTTAAATTCGGCGATGCCGAAGGCTCCATTGTCGTAAGCACGGATGATTTCCTGGTGGCGCGCGTTCCCCCGAAAGCGGCTTCAGGCGCCGTGACAGTTTCGACCAACGGAAGCGCCAGCAATGCGCAGCAAATTCACGTCGCGGGGCCCATTGCGGAGAACCTGCACCCGGTGACGAATCCTGCGGTGGATGCGGAAGGCAATATTTATGTGACCTTCTCCGGCGCACGCGGCCAAAAAGTTCCCATCGCGATCTTCAAAATTGATACCAGCTACAACATCAAGCCATTCGTGGCTGAGATGATGAACCCTACTTCCATTGCCTTTGACCGAGAAGGGCAAATGTATGTTTCTTCGCGGCTGGATGGCATCGTCTACCGCGTTGCCCCGAATGGCGCGATGGCTACCTATGGGGAAGGTCTGGGGATAGCCACCGGCATTGCCTTTGACCGTGAGCAAAATCTTTATGTGGGGGACCGCAGCGGCACGATTTTTAAGATTGGCCGCGACCGGCAAATGTTTGTTTTCGCCACACTCGAGCCCAGTGTTTCCGCTTATCATCTGGCATTTGGCCCAGCTGGAGATTTGTTTGTTACGGGCCCAACGACTTCGAGTTACGACTCCGTTTATAAGGTGGATCCGCACGGAACCGTTTCCACATTTTTCCGCGGACTGGGACGTCCGCAGGGATTGGCTTTCGACATAGATGGCAATCTCTATATCGCCGCCTCGCTCGCCGGCAAGCGCGGCATTGTGAAGCTCACGCCCAACGCGCAGGCGTCTTTGCAGGTAGCAGGAAATAATTTAGTGGGGCTGGCGTTTGCTCCGGGCCGGGCGGTTGTGCTGGCCACCACAGACGCAGTCCATCATCTCTCCTGGAATATCCAGGGCATGCCTTTGATTCCCGAGCACCACAACTGAGCGGACGCCGGAGTCCGCCGTCATTTACACTGCTACCGTGCGCGCTGAAATCATTGCCATTGGCTCGGAACTATTGACGCCGTTCCGCCAGGACACAAATTCGCTCTACCTCACGGAACAGCTCAACCAGCTTGGGGTTGAAGTCTCCTGTAAGGCGATCGTGGGCGACCAGCGCGAACATATCGCCGCAGCGGCGCGGCTGGCGCTCACCCGTTCTGATGTAATCATCTTCACCGGCGGCCTCGGCCCTACCGAGGATGACCTTACTCGTGAAGGCGTCGCCGAAGCGCTGCAATTACATCTGCGTTCCGACCCAAAAATCCTGGCGGAGATCAAGCAGCGCTTTGAATCGCGCGGCTGGAAGATGCATGCCAATAATGCGAAGCAGGCAGATGTTATTGCCGGGGCCACGGTGTTGCCAAATCCAAATGGGACCGCGCCCGGACAATGGGTCAGCGGCAAGTATGATGGCCGCGACCGGATGATTATGCTGCTGCCCGGCCCCCCACATGAGATGAAGCCAATGTTTGAAACGCAGTGCATTGAAAGACTGCGCGTGAAACTTCCGGCTCAGCATATTGCAACGCGGACACTGAAGATCGCCGGCATGGGCGAATCGCAGTGTGATGGCCGTGTCGCTCCGATTTATAAGCGGTTCCCGGACGTGCAGACGACAATTCTCGCGGGGCCTGGGGAAATCCAGTTGCATTTGCGCACTCACGCCCCGTGGGCGCAGCAGGCACAAGACCGTGTAGATACGCTCGTAGACGCGATTGAAGAGGAATTGGGCGATTGCGTCTTTTCCGACAACGGCGATTCCCTGGAGCAAATCGTCAGCTACTATTTGCAAATGCGGGGCAAAACGCTCGCCGTCGCGGAATCGTGTACTGGCGGCCTGCTGGCAGAGCGGCTGACTTCCATCAGTGGCAGTTCGCGCCATTTTCTAGGTGGCGCGATTGTTTATTCCAACGAATTAAAAACAAAGTTTGCCGACGTGCCGGAGAAGATGATTCAAGAACATGGCGCGGTCAGCAAAGAAGTGGCAGCGGCGCTGGCGGAAGGCATTCGCAAACGTTGCGGCGCAACCATAGGAGTGGGAATTACGGGCGTGGCGGGGCCGACTGGCGGGAGCGCCGAAAAACCGGTTGGATTGGTCTTTCATGGCATTGCGGCGGAAGACGGTACTGAAGTGGTGGAGCGAAACTTTCCCGGAGACCGCCAGCGCATCCGCTGGTTTGCCGCACAACAAGCGCTGGACATGGTGCGAAGAAAGTTGATGTAGATTCAGTGGCCCCAACCTTATGCGCCTGTTTATTGCTCTCGATCTGGAGGAAGAAATCCGGCAGCGGATGGGGCGCTTTCTCGACGGCATCCGCGAGTTTGCTCCCGAAGCGCGCTGGGTACGGCCAGAGTTTCTGCATGTGACCTTGAAGTTTATCGGGGAGAGGCCGGCGGAGGATGTGCCGCGGATACAGCAAGCTCTGTCTTCAGTTGCGGGCCCTCCGGTCGAGATTGCGTTTCGAGGGCATGGTTTTTTCCCCAGCGCAAAATTACTGCGCGTATTTTGGCTTGGAGTGGAGGCCGGACCAGAATTGGCAGCGCTGGCAAAACGAATTGATCGCGCAATGGCGAACGTCGGGATTCCGAAAGAAGAGCACGCCTACACACCGCATTTAACCTTGGCGCGGGGAGGGATCGGCCCGGGCAATCCACGGCGCGAAAAGCAGGACGGCCGGAACGCGGGTTTCCGGCGCTTGCAGGAAAAACTTGCGGCCCTGCCTGTTCCGGATTTTGGCCGCATGACAGCGCGCGAATTTTTTCTTTACGAGAGCCAACTGTTGCGAGGCGGATCCCGGTATACAAAGCTGGGCGCTTTCAATTTGCAATCCTCTACAACGGTGAAGGACCAGTGAAAGACCTTCTTATTGCCGCGCTGTTCAGCTATTTGCTGGGGTCCATTCCTTTTGGATTTCTCTTGGTGAAAGTTTCTCTTGGGGAAGATGTTCGCGCGAGCGGCAGCGGCAATATTGGCGCGACGAATGTGTCCCGCATTTCGATTGTCCTGGGCCTCATAACGTTGCTGCTCGACGCTTGCAAAGGGGCTGCGGCAGTCTTTTTGGCCTTACTGATTTTTCCCGCCCTTTCGTACCTGCCTGCCTATGCAGCCTTCTTCGCGGTGCTGGGCCACGTATTCCCGGTGTGGCTGAAATTTCGCGGAGGCAAGGGCGTGGCCACCAGCCTGGGCGCTTTTTTATTGCTTGCCCCAAAATCCGTGTTGATCGTGATTGGCATTTTTTTGCTCTTGGTGGCCCTGTTCCGTTACATATCTCTGGCTTCGATCATCTCGGCGATGCTTTTCCCCATGCTGGTGTGGATGTTCAATGCGACCGGGGCTGTTTTGGTATTCGCAGCCGTGCTCACAGCCGCAATCGTATTGCTAAAGCACCGCGCCAACCTGCAACGAATTACCGCGGGCACGGAGCCGCGCTTCTCTTTGAAGCGGGGATGAGATGAGAAGGGAATGATGAGATGAGAAGGGAATTGAGATGAGCGCAGGAGAATAATGAGCGAAATCGCAATCATCGGCGCAGGAGCGTGGGGAACGGCGCTTTCCATTGTGCTGGGACGCAAGAATGCGCACCGCGTTCGCATCTGGGCCCGGGAAGAGGAGGTGCAACGTTCCATACAAATGGAACGGTGCAACCGGTTGTTCTTGCCAGACTATTCCGTTCCGGAATCGGTTTCCGT
>JAICKN010000192.1 GCA_025927855.1 Terriglobales bacterium | reverse complement strand
TCGTTATAAGGATGGTCAAGCGCGTTCTCCACATTGGCATACACGCTCACGCGCGGATTCACTGCGTACCAGCCGCCCAGGTCCACGCGGGCGTATCCTGCGGCGTGATCAATTCCGAGCCCGAAGAAATCGGAATCTGGTCTGCGGCCTACAAAACTTGCGCCCAGATTTCCGCCCCAGCGGTTGCCTAAATAGTTCAGCAGAACGCTTCCAGAATGTTTCGGGCGGCGCAAAAATGGATTGCCCGCATTAAATACCGGATCGCAAAAATTTGCCGGAGTGCACAGAGGCGCATCCAGAATTTGGGTTGAAAGGTAGGTGTAGCTGGAACTCAGAAGCAGCCTGGCAACAATTTTGCCTTGCAATTCGATTTCTGCTCCGTGCGCCAAAGACCGGTTCACATTGAAATATTGTCCGATAAACGTGACCGGATCACTGGCAAACTCAATCTGATCGCTGAAACGATTATTGAAATAAATTGCGCTCAGCGAATATCGATTCAGGAAGAAATTCTGCTGAATCCCGGCTTCGATCGCGCGATTTCGTTCCGGCCTCAGCCCCGGATTCGCCACAAAAAACGGCGGCCCGGCAAAGGTCTGCGTCAGGCCAGGCTCTTTGAATCCGGTGGCAAAAGTAGACCGCAGCCGCGTGCCGGAAAACACCTTTCCGCCGCGCAAGACAAGCAGAGTGAGTGCCACACGCGGCACTCCGGTATTGCCAAACGCGCTGTTGTGAACAAAACGTCCGCCGAAAATCGCCGAGAGGCGCTTCCAAATCAACTGCTGCTGCGCGTAGGCATCGTTATTCAGCCGTTGACCGTGAGTCGGAGGCGGAAAGTTAGTATCGCCTAAAAAGCCATTTTCATTCTCGATGCGATAGCCAATGGTCGTCTGCGCCCAGGACCTCTCCACGTAGTTGCCCTGATATTCGAAGCCAACTCGGTTAATGTGGTCCACTTCATTTGATGGGAAGTCATCAATGCGGGCCGGATCGCCGGTCACATTCAATTCGTTGTAGCGATAGCTATAGTCGAAACCGGTAAGGCGATGCTGCCATCCCGAAGGAGCGCTGATGGTCAGCTCTGTGCTGCCTATCAGATCATTCAATTGCGACCACTCGCTCGGATCGGGCGGCAGCAAGGGTTGCCCATTAAAGTTCCACTCGCCGGGAATTCCCGTATGGCTATTGGAGTGGCGCACCCGGATGCGGAGGCCTACCCGGTCATTGAATGTGACGCCGATATTTGCGCCCTGTAGAGAATCGGAAAAGGCATCATTGATTCCTTGCCCGTTCGTATTGAATTGATCCGCGAACAAGTTGTAATCGAAGCGGCTGCGCGCGCCCGCGAGCGAAGCATACCCATTCGCCGTGCCGAGATTTCCGCCGTCCGCTCCAAAGCGCAACTCAGGAATTTTCGTGCTGCCAGTGCGCGTCCACACCTGCACCACGCTGGTCATGGCGTCGGAACCATAGAGTGTGCTTTGCGCTCCGCGCATAAATTCCAGGTGGTCGGCTTGCGTAAGTGGAAGATCACCAAAATCAATTGTGCCGCCCGGCTGGTCCACGGTAACGCCATCCACAATGACCTTGTTGTAGGTGGAATCGCCGCCGCGAACAAAGAGCGATGTAACGCCGCCCCGCTGTCCTGAGGCGCTGATGATTGCGCCGGGAAGAAAATGCAGCGCATCATCGGCGGCAACCGGATTCATCACCTGAAGTTGAGCGCCATTCAGGCTTGATACGGCCGCGCCGGATTCATCACTCGGGCCGGCGCTGCGCGTTCCGGACACCACGACAGTTTCTGAAGCCGGGGCCAGCCGCAGTTGTATGGTTAATGATCCAGCGGAAGAAGCGGCCGAAGCGATTTCTTCCGCAAATCCGGCGGCCAGAACGCGTACGCGGCAGGGGCCATCCGGGACATTCCGGAACGTAGCCAGGCCGTCCCCTGAAGTTGTAGCGACGGAAACACGTGAGTTGCTGGAATTTCCCAGCAGTTCAACTTGCGCGCCAGCAACGGCTGCGGATTCAGGATCAAGGACTTTGACCGTGAGATTCGCGGCAGAAGCTGCCAGAGTTGGGATTGCAACTAGGACTAGTGTGGAGACAAAAATTCTTAGGAACCGCATTTCACTCTCCTTTACACGCGAAAGGGGTTGAGATTGACGGTTCGCGCCGGTCTCCTGGCTTGCGAGTAAGGACAATTTTGTCCGGCATTGCGCACCGGCCTTCCGGGAGAATGAACTCCAGTGGCCGAATGCAATTTCCTCGCTGACAGTTGCGCGGCAGCGCGGGATTTTCACCCGCTTCCCACCTCATCGCGGCGATGAGGGTGCGCGAACCAAAAATTGTGAAAGAACAAAAAATGCTGTTTGAGCAATCTACTTGGAGGGAATGTGCGGTGTCAATACCTTGGTGCAGCGCCGATCAGATTGGCGCTCCGCGAAAAGATGAACACCAGTTGGCAGCCAGTGAAGGCTGCCAACTGGCATTTCCAATTGTTACTTTGCTCTCGTGCCGAAGCGGAAGATCGTGACCTGATGATATTGTTGTCCTGGCTTCAATTCGGTCGTGGGAAAACTTGGATGGTTCGGCGAGTCGGGATAGTGTTGGGTTTCAAGGCAGAATGCTCCGCGACGGTTATAAACCTTTCCATCGATTCCCTTGAGGGTTCCATCCAGAAAATTTCCGGTATAGAACTGCACGCCCGGCTGTGTGGTCAGCACTTCCAGCGTCCGGCCTGAGTTGGGCTCATAGGCGATTGCGGCGACCGACAACTTTCCGGCCGGATGGTCGAGTACCCAATTGTCATCGTAGCCGTGGGCGCGGTGGATTTGTTGGTTGTCGGCATTGATGCGCTCGCCGATTACGTGCGGCGTGCGAAAATCAAAAGGCGTGCCTTCCACCGGAGCAATTTCTCCCGTTGGGATCAGTGTTGCATCCACCGGCGTGAAGTGCGAAGCATTAATCTGCATTACGTGCTGCAGAATATCGCCACTGCCTTGACCCGCAAGGTTGAAATACGAGTGGTTGGTCAGGTTGAGGACGGTATCTTTATCCGTCGTCGCCGAATATTCAATCTTAAGGTCATCGCCCACCAGCGTGTAGCGCACAGTGGAAGTTAAGTTGCCGGGGAATCCCTGCTCGCCGTCTTTGCTCAAATAGGTAAGCTCAACGCCGTTGGGAATCTGCTTGCCCTTCCATACGACTTTATCGAATCCCTTTCTGCCGCCATGCAACGTATTGGGGCCATCATTGATGGGAAGGGAATAGGTCTTGCCGTCCAGAGTAAATTTACCTTTGGCGATCCGGTTGCCGTAGCGCCCTACGATCGCTCCAAAGTAAGGCTCATTTCCCAAATAACCTTCGAGCGAATCGAATCCCAGGACGATGTCGGCCTTCTTGCCATTGCGGTCTGGCGCGTCAATGGAAACGATGCGGGCACCGTAGGTCGTAATCCGCGCTTCGATCTTTCCATCATTTAACGTGTAAATATCTACCGGTGTACCGTCGGGCATTTTGCCGAAAGACGCTTCCGTCACTTTAGTTTTTGCCTCCATGGTCATTGCACTCAAAGTTAGCATAAAGAAGACTGCGATCGCGCCCGTGACTCTGATGCCCTTTGCTGACATGAATTCTTCCTTTCGCAAAAAAAATTGAAAAGCCGGCAGAAAATAAGAAAACGCAACCGGCTTGCTTCATTTACTCCCAATGCTGGTTCGCATTTTACTCCAGCCAAACGTTTTTATCTTGCTCCTGCCCTCATAGAGACAAGGCCAGTTACCACGAAACCCGGATCAGCGAGAGCCCCTGCCGGGGCAAGTCAAATTGTAGTCTTAGCTTGTTGTCCTCTGGTTTCATCCATTGAGGAGATCCCAGCAATTGCAGCTGGCCCGCAGCTTCCAGCTTGCTGTACTGTTCCGGCGACGGATTCTGCGGAGATCCTAACGCTTTCCACTCTGCAAATGCATTGCTATGGCTGCCGTCGAGGCGAAAATGCTGCACCAGTACCGATTTCTGCGCGGCGGGAAGACCCGTAATTTCCACATCAACCGGAGCGCCGGCAACATCCGCGTCTTCATCGCTGTAGTTCCACACCAGCGCAGAAATTTCATTGTGGTTACGGGTGGCGATGACATTGATGTCAGGCTGCCCGCGAACTCCCGCGCGCAGAACTTCATCAGTGGGCAAGCTTTGGCTGCTGCTGGCCGCGACACGCGTTCCTTCCAGCAGCCCCAACATGCGGAACCCGTTCAATACGGGCTTATCAATTCCATTGGTAGACAGATCGCGAAAGCCGATGAAATAAGGCTGGCCTTCAAATTCAAATGCCCAGGTCACAGCGCCGCGAAAGTTGATGTGCTTTTCCGCAGCCAGCGATTGAACCCTGCTGAGCACCTCTATCGTGTAGGCAGCATATAGAGAGCTGTTCCGGTATCCGTCCTCCGGATGCTGCGCCACCGCGCAGGCGGCACAACCTTCAGGATCAGACTCGCCCAAAACCACCGGAGTGTTCTGCCACTCCGGAAACGACTTCACGACTTCGAATCCGTGCTCGACTGCTTGGAGATGGTGACTGCTTCCCATCACCACGTGCCCATCCTCAAATTTGGCGGAGCCTTTGGGATGGAAGCTTATAAAGCGCAGCGGCGCTCCTCGTTTGCCGGTGGCGTAGTTCGTGCCGTGCGCGCAATGTTCCAGAAAGGCCCGTAAAAAATCTGCCGCTTTGGCGTTTCCCGGACCGGTGGAATCGGGGCCGCCAATATCCGCGTTGGGCAGTGCACGTACTACCGCGTCCGCGGCATAGTCATAGAGTTTGAAATATTCATCCGCTCTGCCATGCCAGTAGGGGATGTCTGGTTCGTTCCAGACCTCCCACATCCAACTGGCAGTTTCAGCATCTCCGTAGCGCTGGCGCAAATGTTGGACGAAGTGGAACACCAGATCCCCCCATTTTGCATAATCTTTTGGAGGATAGGACCAGCCGGTAAAAAGATTGCCGTGCGGAAAACTATGACGATAAGGTTCGGGATTCGTAGACAGCGCTTCCGGCATGAATCCCAGCTCGACGAGAGGCTTTATTCCCGCTTCGTGATAGGTATCAAAAATGCGGTCTATAATCGTCCAGTTGTAAACCGGCTTGCCGTTCGCATCTTCGGAATAGACGTTGGTTGATCCCCACTTGAGCGACGCCGAGCCATCTCCGCTGGTAAACAAATTGTGCGCGCGGATGTGGACTGGAGTGGGGCTTAACGCGGACAGTTCATGTAGCAACTTCTTGCCATTGGGCGCGTATGTGTAGTTGGGCTCATCGTAGCCGAAAAAATTCCAGACGGGCTTCCATGGGCCTTCTTCACGGTCTGCTTGTATTTGAATATGAACGGGGGGCGGGACGCTGCCTGCGCGCATCCATACACATGCGGCCGCAATAAAGATCAGAAAAATAAGTTGCCCTGAGTGATTTGTTAGAAGCCGTTTTGGTATTTGATTCTGTTTCATCACGCCGATACCAGCGCAAGGTCAGGCAAGAATTAAAGCGGATGAATGGTAAATGGTTCCACTACCGAACGCTAGAACCTTTACAGGAAATTACACTAAAAATATTCACTAATTGCTGACGCCCAGTTTTTTCACTTCGTCGTTGTAATATTTGCGGTACAAAATGTCCCATTCCTGGCTGCCTTCGATGATCGTGCGCTTCTGGCTCTCAATTTTCTGGCGCGCGGCCTGATCAATACGCTCTTCGTGATTGAGCAGATCTTCTAATATTTTGCGGACTTCCAGGCGAAGCGTATTGCGGTCTTCCACAAATTCTACTTCATTCATATCTGCAAGTACGTCGGTGACTGCATGAGCAGCTTTATTGACTTTTTCGCGGCTTAATCGCAAGAGAAACCCTCAGGCTGAATTGAGTAATGAACCTTTAGTTTACATGACAGCGCCAGGTATTTGTCCGGCGTAATCCGCGTCTCGGGCGGAGATGGCCCGGCTGGCCGGCCCAGTGCGCTAAAATTCCGAATGGCAATTCCAATGACGGAAAATCCTCCACGAAAACTCATTATTGCCATTGATGGCCCTGCGGGCGCAGGTAAGAGCACCATTGCTTCGCGCCTGGCGCGGAAGCTCGAATATGTGAACCTGGAAAGTGGAGCAATGTACCGGGCGCTCGCGCTCAAAGCCGTCGAGAGAGATATTTCTTTTGATGATGAACCCGCTTTGCTGGGTCTTGCCCGCGAGTCCCGCATTCAATTGGAGCCCACGATGGGCGGCAACCGCGTTTTGTTGGATGGGCGTGATGTAACCTCCCGCATCCGCGAGGCTGATGTGACCGAGGGGGCGTCGCGCGTCTCCGTGCATCCTAACGTGCGCGAATGGATGGTGGAGCATCAGCGGGAGATGGGCATAAAAGGCGGAGTTGTAATGGAGGGCCGCGATATCGGCACCAAGGTCTTTCCGGATGCTGACGTCAAAATTTTT
>JAICKN010000110.1 GCA_025927855.1 Terriglobales bacterium | reverse complement strand
TGGTTTACCATCTTTCATTGCGGGTTCAAATTTCCATTGTTTGACTGCTTCAATGGCTTTCTGGTCCAAACCCAGTCCTAAAGTATGGGAAACGCGAATGTCGCGCGGTTTTCCATCCGGGCCAACGATTAACCACAATTCACAAGTACCCTGATATTTCGCCTTGCGGGCCTCTTCCGAATATTCCGGGTCGGGAGCATAAACCGCCTTGGGAGCGGAAACGCCGCCGCCAACGTGGAACACTCCTCCGCCTGTGCCGCCGCCCGAGCCTTCACCAACGCCTGCGCCATTCCCTACACCGACGCCTCCACCCAGGCCCGAGCCAATGCCCGCGCCAGCGCCGATTCCGTCTGACGGGGGCCCAGCAGGAAGGGCTGCTACCGGATTACCCAAATTCGGCAAATTGTTCGACGCAAGCTTCACCTGTGGCGGGACAACCACGGTAGGCGTAGCAGACAGTTTGGGATGCTCATTGCGGACCACGACCGTAGGCGGCGTGATCTGCTGCAAGTCTTGTTTGGGTAGTTTACCTTTGGTAGCCTGCAGTTTTTCATGCGCTCCGCCGCCACCTCCGCCAGCCACTACTTTTTTGGATGGCTGCATGGCGGGAATCGGCTCAGGCGCGATCAGTGTGACGACCTGCTGCGCGGGCTTGGCTTGTTTCACCCAGCGCCGTATCAGGATTGCGCCGCCGATAATGGCAACGAGAGCCAAAACGTGCACCGCCAGCGATCCCCAAACGCCGTTTTTTTTGTAATTGTAAAAGCCCCAAATATCGCGTACCGGGACCGGCTTCGAAGTCAGGATAAGGGGCGGCAGCTTTTTCGGGAAAAAGAAATCATTTAAGTTCGCAAAGAGGGATTTCCATAGAGGCTTATCCGACTCCGTGGGCAGCAGCAAATTCAACTGGGGTTCGGGCTCGGTGTGCGGTTTCATTTCAAGTGTTGCCATAGTCAACCCGAGTTTCCTTGATAAGGTGCGGCACAAAATGCGCCGGTACTATTGCTGATGAGCCTGCTTCGCGCAGAGTTGCTCGAAACATCTCATTTCAACGGCTTGTTTTAATCTTCCCCTTCATAATCCGGAAGCTTTGCAAACAAGCTGCACATTTAGATGCCGACGCTCAGGAAACGTAACTCTTTCGGAAATTGTACATCTTGCTCCGCCTTTGCAGCAGTGCTTTTACAAATTCGTTACACGACATAGAGGTAATCTCCAAGAGTATGCAAATCTTTACGTATCGGCTTAAAACACGATAAATTTGCAGCTTTTACAAGGCCAATTTGCCCTTTCCGTGGACGTTCCTCGGCGCCGTCCCTATAATGAGAGAAATCAATCATTTGGAGACTTTGCGACTTGCCGCTCGACCTGAAATCCACCCTTAACTTGCCCAAGACCGACTTTCCCATGAAGGCAAATTTGCCGCAGAATGAGCCAAAAATGCTCGCCTGGTGGGAGCAGATCGGCATCTACGAGCGCATTCGTGAAGCCCGCCAAAAACAGCCGGTGTATGTGCTTCATGATGGGCCGCCCTACGCGAATGGGCCTATTCATCTGGGACATGCGCTCAATAAATGCCTGAAGGATTTCATTGTGAAGTCGAAAACCATGGCGGGCTTCGACTCTCCCTACGTCCCGGGATGGGACTGCCACGGCCTGCCCATTGAGATCAAAGTGGACCAGAAGCTGGGCGGAGCAAAGCTGAAAATGAATCCGCTCGATGTGCGCCGGGAGTGCCGCGACTACGCCCAGAAGTTCCTGGACCTGCAGCGCGAACAATTCAAGCGCATTGGCGTGTTCGGCCGTTTTGAGCGCCCTTATTCCACCATGACGCCGCAATATGAATCGGTGGTGCTTGCGACGTTTTATGCATTCCTGGAAAAAGGCGCGATCTACAAGGGCTTGCGGCCGGTTTATTGGTGCATCCATGACAAAACCGCTCTAGCCGAAGCGGAAGTGGAATATGAAAACCACACCAGCCCGGCGATCGGGGTGAAGTACCGCCTGCAATCCGACCCGAGAACTATTGATGCCGCGCTTGCCGATGCCAGGATCACGGGCGGAAAGCCAATTTCCACCATCATCTGGACGACAACTCCGTGGACTTTGCCGGCGTCCTTGGCGGTCGCGTTTCATCCCAAAGAAGAATATGTGGCGCTTGAAACCGAAAAAGACATCTTCATTGTCGCGGAAAAGCTGGCAAAAACGGTCGCGGAAAATTGCGGCTTTCCCGATGCCCGGCCGATTGCCCATTTCCCCGGAAAAGTGATGGAGCATGCCTGGTTCTACCATCCATTTCTGCCATGGGAGCAGCGCAAAGTTTTGGGCGTTCTCGCAGATTACGTCACCATGGACCAGGGGACGGGCGTTGTCCACACTGCGCCTTCGCATGGCGCTGATGACTTTGCCACCGGTCTGCGCTACCAGCTGGATCTGAAAACGAGGGTAGATGAAGCCGGAGTAATCCATGAAGGGCTGCCCGAATACGACGGATTGCAGGTGTTCCATGCCAACGCTCCGATTGTCGAACTGCTAAAGCAACGGGGCGTGCTGTTGCATGCCACCAAGATTGAGCATTCCTATCCGCATTGCTGGCGCTGCCACAATCCCGTGATTTTCCGCGCTACGGAGCAGTGGTTCATTTCCATGGAAAATAAGCTCGATGGCGGAACATTGCGCAGTAAGGCGCTCGATGAGACCAAACGCGTGAAGTGGGACCCGGCGTGGGGAGAAGAGCGATTCGCCAACATGATCGCCACCCGGCCCGATTGGTGCATCTCACGCCAGCGCATTTGGGGAGTGCCGATCGCTGTTTTTCTGTGTGGAGGGTGCGGCACGCCATTCAATGATCCAGCCATAAACCGCAAAGTAGTGGAGTTTTTTGCCCGCTCAGGGGCGGACGCCTGGTACACCCCTGAGGCGGACGCGATTCTGCCCTCCGGCACAAAGTGCGCGAAATGCGGCGGCACACAATTCGAGAAGGAAACCGACATCATTGACGTGTGGTTTGAGTCAGGATGCAGCCATGCTTCCGTGCTCGGGCATGAGCCGAACCTTCCATGGCCTGCGGATTTGTACCTGGAGGGCGGAGATCAATATCGCGGCTGGTTCCAGTCCTCCATGTTGTGCGCCGTAGGAACCAAGGGCAGCGCGCCATACCACGCCGTGGCTACTCCGGGCTGGACGCTCGACGAACAGGGCCGCGCCATGTCGAAATCGCGCGGGAATGACGTAGATCCGGTGGATATTGCCAACCGGATGGGCGGTGAAATCGTCCGGCTTTGGGTTGCTTCGGTGGATTTCCGCGAAGACGTTGTCGGGTCGGAAGCGCTCATGCAACGCATTGCGGAAAATTACCGGACAATCCGCAACAGTCTTTTTAAATACGTGTTGGGCAATTTGTACGATTTTGATCCGCAGCATAATGCCGTGCCGTTTGAGGAATTAGAGGCCCTGGATCAATACATACTCCGGCAAACCGTGGCCATGACAAGGGACATCCTTGGATGGTACGAGGAGTTTGCTTTCCACAAGATATACCACCGCGTGAACCACTTCTGCGTGGTGGAGTTGAGCGCCTTTTATTTTGATGTGCTCAAAGACCGGCTCTATACATACGCTCCTAATTCGAGGGGCCGCCGGTCGGCGCAGACGGCCATTTGGAGGATTGGAGAAGCCATGGTGCGTCTGCTTGCGCCGATTATGAGCTTCACCTGCGAGGAGGTTTGGAAGTACCTTCCCAAGGTCCCCCAGCGCGCGCAGAGCGTCCATGTGGCGCATTTCCCCGGCCTTGCCGACATTCTGGGCGGAAAAGCCGTGGAACAGAACCCAGCCCAAGATGCTGATTGGAATGCTTTGCGGGCGGTGCGCGCGCAAGTACTCAAAGCGCTGGAGGAAGAACGCGACAAAAAGCGCATCGGCAAGGCTTTGGAGGCGGTCGTCCACATTACCGCGGGCGGCACAGCGTTTGCTGCCCTCGCGAAGTATAGGGATGAGCTGAGGTATTTATTTCTGGTCTCGGGCGTGACGCTGGAGCAGGCCTCTTCGGCCGTCGAAAACTCAGCTGTGGTGGTGAAAGTAGAGAAGGCGGCGGGGCAAAAATGCGAGCGCTGCTGGAATTATTCACTCGAAGTGGGGAAGGACCCGGATTATCCTACGGTGTGTGAACGCTGTAGCGAGGCGTTAAAAGAGATCGAAGCCGCCGACCCGGTGCGATAATCTAAAGCTGTAGTGAGTATTATGCTCGAACGCCATAGCCGCAAATTCCATGTTTTGATTGCTGTCGCCGTGTTGGTGGTGGACCGGATCACCAAATGGATGATCGCCACAAAGCTGACGATGCACGACAGCATTCAGGTGATTCCCGACTTCTTCCGCATCACGCACGTGGAAAACACAGGCGCAGCGTTTGGCCTGTTTGCGGATTCACCATCGCAATGGAAAATCGCGCTTCTGGTTCTATTCTCAGTGGTGGCGCTAGTTATTGTTTCAGCCCTGTTATGGCGCAACAGCCATGGAATGACCTCAACCGGTATAGGGTTGTCGCTCATCTTGGGCGGGGCGCTGGGGAATCTGTGGGACCGGCTGGTGCATGGCCGGGTAGTGGATTTTCTTCTGTTCTACATCGGCCAATATCAATGGCCCGCTTTCAATGCCGCCGACAGCGCGATCGTGGTTGGAGCGGGATTGCTGGTGATTGAAATTCTGTTTAGTGGAGCTCCCGCGGCGGAGCGCTCGACCTCTCAAACCGAAGCCCATAAACTTCAAGGCGCGCCGTAAAGCTGGCGGTACACATAGGCGTTCCGCATGATGGCCTGAACGTATTCGCGGGTTTGGGTAAAGGGAATGGACTCCACGAATTCCGGAATGTCCCGGTACTTGCCGTAACCCATCCAGGTTTGGACGCGATTGTCTCCCGCGTTATAGGCGGCCAGCGCGTATTCGAACGAACCAAACTTATCTACCATGCTGCGGAAGTAGCGGGTCCCCAACTGCAAATTTATGGCAGGGGTGAATAACTCCTGGGTGGAGAAATGCCTTATTTTTTCCTGCCGCGCCACTCCTTTGCCCACGCTGGGCAGCAATTGCATGAGTCCCAGGGCATTGGCGCTGGAGACCGCATCCGGATTGAACTCCGATTCCTGGCGAATGAGCGAGGCCACAAGATAAGGATCAAGTCCGTTGGCGGCGGAAAACTTTTTCAAGTCCGGCCAGTAGGCTTTCGGAAACAGAGCTTCCCAATAAGAACGCGGCAGACTGGGCAGGTCCAACGAGAAATAGCTGGGCACGGCATGCTTGAGGGTCTGAATGGCCCGGTCATAACGGCCATTGTCCTGGTAAATACGCGCGGTCTCCGCTGGCAACCAAGTGCCACCTTCTTCGCCGGCGGCAGCCTGCAATTCGTTCACGGCAAAATCGGTAAGCGCGCCATTCGCTAGAAGCTCCGCCTTCTGCACCCGCAAACTGTCGGATGGGACGGGATCGTCCGCGATTTCGTGAAAGTTCAACGGAGGCACCCTGTCCAACAAAGCGATGTGGCGGGAAGGCCCGCTCTCCGAATGAAGATTGGCCAGGCGCTCGCGGGCCAGCACGCCGTAGTAGTAATTGCGGAACCGCTCGGAAATCTTCAGGTAGTACGCCCGGGCGGTACCGGGGTCATTCTCTTCTTCCGCCAGCCGCGCACGCCAATACAATGCCGCCGAAACTTGCGGGGAGGCCGGATAAAGCGCGATCTGATCTTCAAATCCCTTTTCCGCCTCTTTGTTCCGTCCTTGCCGCAAACTTAGCCACGCCACCTTCCAGTGGGAATATGCGGCAAGATCGCCTTTGGGGAATCGCTCTTCTATCTCGCGGAAGAAATCAATGGATTTGTCATAATCGGGCTTCAGCAAATACATGTTGCCCCCAATGAGCAGCGCCTGCTGAAACCAATGACTGGTTGGCGCGGTTTGCCGCAATTGGGAGATGATTTGCTCGACTCCAGTTTCATCCTCGGAGTCGCGGGCGATGTCCGTCAGGTGATACAGGCGTTCCGCTTCCATCTCCGGAGAAAGGTTTTTCAAAGCATCCAGGATCTTTTTCGCATCCCGATCACGTCCCATATGCAATAAGGCAGTGCTCAATTTCAAGTCGAGTGTCGGCACATAGCGCTCCGGAGCGCTGTTTAGCAGCCCGCGGTATTCCTGAGCAGCATCGTCATAGCGCCTGCCACTCAGCAACAGATCGGCGCGGGTCCTGCGCTCCTCGAAGGTAGGCGTGTATTTCTCCGCCGCAGCGAGTTTGTTCATTTCCTCCTGGGCTGCGCCCGCCTCGGGGCTGAGAGGCATATTGAAATAGATGTTGCGGAAAACTTCCAAGGCTTTGCCGGGACTGCCCACAGCTTCATAAGATTTCCCCAGCGCTAACTCGAAATCGGAACGGATGGGCCTGCGGTCTTTTTCCAGCACTGCGGCTGCTTCTTTGGCGTGGCCGCCGGAGAGCAGGGCACTGGCATAGGCGAGATGCGCATCGCGCAAAAGCAAGGAGTTGGGATAGTCCTGGTCGAACTTGCTGAGCGTTGCAATCGCCTCCGGATAACGGTTGGTATGGGAGTAAGCCGTGCCCAGATAAAACACCACATAATCGCCCAGGTCGCCAGCTTTGGGCAGCGCGCGTTGGAGGGGATCAATCGCTTTGGCATAGTCGCTGTCGAGAACGTGCCCATAGCCCAGCACCAGCCAGGCGAGCGCGCCGGCATCTTCCTTGTCGTGACGGCGGGCGTAGGTTTCAACCCCCGTATACGCCGCAGGAGTGCGGTTTTGAAGCAGTTGCAAGGCCATGGGTTTTAGCGTGGCGGAAGCCACAAAGGCCTGCTTCATGCGGCGAAGGCGCGGCGAGGCCCGCCGGACGCTTCTTTTCCGCGAAGGTTTTTTTCGAGAGCTTTTCTTCGTGGAGGCATGAGCGCGGGTGGAAGTTTTGTGCGGCGACGATGATTTTTTGGCCGCAGATTGCGATGAATTGTTAGAGCGGGCCGTCTGCGCTTCCACTATACACACGAGGGCGAAAGCGAACGAAACGGAGAGGGCCAAGACCAGGAAAGAGAAATGCCGATGATGTACGACCACTGTTCCTTAATTATCGCCGAAAATTCGCGCCCATCAAGGAGCTATCATCTTCCGCGAGGCTGCGAACGACTTCACTGCTGAAATAATCAGCATTGGCGGCTACTGTGGCCCCGTAACGCTTAAGGTACATGGAGCGGCTTTTTTCGATGTCTTCCTTCAGGCGGTCGTATATGTCGCGGTTCTTGCGCCCTTCGGTGACCTTGGCCTGATTGTAGAGCTTGATTTCATCCACCAGCAGCCGGGCAAAGCGCTGCGCTTTGCGGTGGGTTTCAGCATCCTCGGGAGACATTGCAGGGGCAGAAACAACGGACCCGACAGCATGCGAACCCGAGCTGGCTCCAGCGGCAGCTCCGGCCGCGGCTGCTACTGGGGCGGCCGCTGTGGCGGCGAAAGCCGGAGAGTGTCCCGCAAATGGATCGGAATACGAAGAAACAGTTTGTACTCCGGGCACTTCTTGCGGATCGGCTTCCTGTTCGCGGGCTTCTTTTTGCGATTGCTTGCGGGAGGAAACCGCTTCCAGCCACGAGCTTGTTGCGGTGACCAATAATTCCAGGGCGGTTGCATCAAGATGTCCGCCGGCTTCGACGCCACCGTCTGCATACACCAAGGCTGCAACTTTTTCCTTCAGTAAAAGTGGGAGTACCGTAACGTGGCCATCAACGGGCGCGCCGAACTCAGAGATGAAAGCAGAATCCATTTCGGCGGCATTGGCGCTAGCAGCGGCCCGTGAATGCAGGGCCTGCCCGGCCGGGCCTGAATTGACATCGAGCGGAAAATCTTTGATGTCATCGCTATTTGAAAAACCCCGTCCCTGCCATCCAACAGCATTTCCGCCCTTAACAACAAACAATGCAGCGCGGGAGCTATAGTGCTGCGTTCCTTCGAGAAGAGCGCGAAGAATTTCCTTTTGCGTCGCGCCCGCGTTCACGGCAGATATGGCTTTTAGCAGGCTGGCCGCGCCCGCTTCAGCAGTATCTCCAGCTTTTTCCTGCGGGGCATGGGAGGAAAGCGCTTGCGTTAACTGCGCAACCATGGCCTGTTTGATCTGCGGAAGCTGCGCTTCCAGCGCGTGCGACACAGCTTGTTCAATGAGTTTCTCGAGATTGACGCCTTTTCCCATGTTCAAAAGCCCGGCACCCGCTCCATTACTTGGAACTCTTTAGGAATACTGGATACGTAGATTATAAGGCCATTAACGGACAACAGCTTGCACCGGGAGGTCACCTTGGTAACATGGAACGAAC
Source organism: Terriglobales bacterium (assembly GCA_025927855.1). GTDB lineage: Bacteria > Acidobacteriota > Terriglobia > Terriglobales > Acidobacteriaceae > JAICKN01. The sequence goes on along the minus strand of JAICKN010000110.1, from coordinate 2,252 downwards.
CAATCGAAAAAATGATTCAAACCGGGCGCTCCGGAATGCGTCTAATACCGTCATAAGCACGAATCCCAGTTAACAAGTAAAATAACTATCGAACCAGGGCTTTTCGGCCTAAAAATTGTTGCATCGAAAAAACATGGGCGCCATCCAACCAAAGGTAAGTGAGCCGGTTAGCGACGAACTCGCGCTGGTGCAAGCGGCGAAAGGCGGCGATGTAAGCGCCTTTGAAGAGCTTGTCAGGCGGTATGACCGGAATGTGTTTCGCATTGCGCAGCACATCACCCAAAACCGCGAAGACGCGGAGGATGTGGTTCAGGACGCATTCCTGAAGGCCTACAGCAACCTGGGCCAGTTTCAGGGACAGTCGAAGTTTTACACCTGGCTGGTGCGTATTGCGGTGAATGAGGCGCTTATGAAGTTGCGCCGCCGCCGTCCGGAACGCATGGTTTCGCTGGATGAGGATGTAAAAACGGAAGAGGATTCTGTTCCGCGCGAAGTGGCGGACTGGAGTCCGAATCCCGAACAGCAATATAATCAAGCTGAACTGCGTGAGATTCTCGGACGCACGATTCAGGGCCTGCCCCCGGGATTCCGCACGGTTTTTGTTCTGCGGGACGTGGAAGGCCTTTCGACGGAAGAGACAGCAGAGGCTCTGGAATTGAGCATTCCTGCTGTAAAATCACGATTGTTGCGGGCGCGGCTGCAATTGCGCGAACGGCTGAACCGTTATTTCAAGCGGCGTAACGGAAACGGAGAAATTCTAAGTGCAGGCGGAGATGGTGACCAGTGAAGTGCTCTGAATTTCTGCAAGAGCTGACAAATTATCTGGATGGCGTCATGGACGCCAAAACGAAGTCAGAGCTGGAGGACCATCTTTCCTGGTGCCACAACTGCTACGTCGTCTGCGATACAACCAAGAAAACCATCGAGATTTACCGCGATTCCCAGCTCTACGAACTTCCTGATGATCTCCGCACCCGCCTTCGTTCCGCCATCATGGCGAAGTGCCAGGCCCGCAAGAAAACAGGCCCCAGGGAAGTTTAGTTGAAGTTCTGATTTGCTTCTCCCCGGCAATTCTTAAGCGCATTCCTGAGATAAATTGCGCGCTTGTGTAACGATTTCTACTCTTTTGCACTATTCAACTAACATAAGACGTTCCGCTCGAATCGGCAAAATACTTACGCAGATTGCACTTAGAGGCTTTGCTGTACGAAGTCGAACCTTTTTGGCTGAAGTGGAATCTAAGTAGATGAACCTGCTCTGGATTTAGGTGGGTCGTTCTCCTAAGGCGCTTCCAGGTGTTCGTGGAGAGAAAATATGATTTCGCAATTGTTCGATGCCGTCTTTGGCTGCCGGCATGCACACTACAGCTTTCCCATCACTGTCCGCAAAAACCGCCGTGGGGCCAGCGCAATTACAGGCACCTATGTTGTGTGCCTCGATTGCAGCCGGGAATTGCCCTATGACTGGAAGGAAATGAAAGTTGTTTCCGGGCAGCGGCAGAACCATCCCGTTGGTTCGCTGGCGACGAAAGAAGCGGCATAATTGTTGCAATTTGTTAGCTGGTAAAGCTTAGGCTTTTTCCAGTTCCCGGCCCACGCTGTCCAGCACGCCGTTTATAAATTGCACTGACTCCGGGCTGGAGAATTTGCGGGCGATCTCGATTGCCTCATTGATGATGACAGCCCTGGGTGTTTCCGGAGAAGACAGCAGTTCCGCTACGGCCGCCCGCAAAATGTTGCGGTCCACCGCTGCCATCCGGTCCATGCGCCAGTTCTCTGTGTGACCTTCAATCAGTTTATTGATCTCGCTCGACCGCTCGAGCGCTACGCGGAACAGATCTTCCGCAAAACCCTGAACTTCGTTGCCGACCTCGGCACGCTCGCGCCAGAACGTCTTGCGCACTTCCTCGCCCTGCTGCTTGCCCATATCCGCTTGGAATAGCATCTGGAGCGCCAATTCGCGGGATTTTCTTCGGGTGCCCATGGTATTTCAGCCGCCGGGGTTATCAGTTCCAAGCCGCCGCGACTGTGAATTTCATGGATAGTTTACAGGAACCGGCGAAAGCATCGAAAAGACCAGGATTATCGCCGTTTGGCTGGGCGGGATTTGATGGTGCGCGTTGATGAAGAACGCCGCGAAGAATTCCGCGAAATTGTGGGATTCGATGCTCCGGCGCTTTTCTTTCCTGCTCGATTTCCAGCCTCATGCTGTTGGCCGACGGTGGAGTGTAGATTGGCCATCTCGATGGCCGC
>JAICKN010000068.1 GCA_025927855.1 Terriglobales bacterium | reverse complement strand
AGCGTCGTCGTCAAAGGCGTGGAATCGCCCGAGCGGTTGCTCGATGAGACGGCCTTGTTCCTCCACCGCGTGGTAGCCGACTTGCCGGCGGAAAAACAGCGCATGCTCGACCGCCTGCACCGCTCCGACGAAGCATTGATCGGCAAGAAAGTGCTCGTGGTAGACGATGACGTCCGCAATATTTTCGCCCTGAGCAGCGTACTTGAGCGGCGCGGCATGACTGTGTTGACCGCTGGAACAGGACGCGAAGCCATCGTGACGCTGGAGTCCACGCCCGATGTGGCAATCGTGCTCATGGACATCATGATGCCCGAAATGGACGGATATGAGACGATGCAGGTGATCCGCCGTAATTCAATGTTCCGGCGATTGCCGATTGTCGCTCTCACCGCCAAGGCCATGAAGGGCGACAGGGAAAAATGCCTGGAGGCGGGAGCTTCGGAATATCTGGCAAAACCGGTAAATACGGAGCAGTTGCTCTCCACGTTGAGGATGTGGCTGCACCGGTAACATTCACGCGTAGTTCGGTATAAGCTGTTGGTTAATGCGGAACTTTAACGGATGACTTCAGGGAACCCAGTTAATATCTTGATGGTGGACGATCAGCCGGGCAAGCTGCTCAGCTACGAAGCTATTCTGGGTGAACTGGGCGAGAATTTAATCAAAGCTACGTCGGGCCGCGAGGCCTTGCAACACCTGCTTAAGACCGATATTGCAGTGGTCTTAATGGACGTCAGCATGCCGGAAATTGACGGCTTTGAGCTCGCAGGCATTATCCGGCAGCATCCCCGTTATCAGAAGACCGCCATCATTTTCATCTCCGCCGTTCATCTCACAGATCTGGACCGGCTCAAAGGTTATCAGCGCGGCGCGGTTGATTATATTTCCGTTCCTGTGGTTCCTGAGCTTCTGCGCGCCAAAGTCAGCGTGTTTGCGGAATTGCACCGCAAAGCGACTCAGCTGGAAAGCTTGAACCACGAACTTGAACAACGTGTACAGGAACGCACTGAGGAACTGGCGCAGCGTGGCGCAACCCTGCAAAAGCTAAATCACGAACTTATGCGCCGCAACCAGGAGATGGATGCAATTTTGCGCACCGCCCCCGATATTATCTTCAGCCGCCAGGCCGATGGCTCTCGTGATTATTTAAGCGATCGTTTCTATGAATATACGGGAGCGCCTCCCGGGTCCGGAAAGGGTTTTGGCTGGCTGGAATATGTGCATTCTGAAGACAAGCAACGGACCGTCGAGGACTGGAAGCAAAGCGTTGACTCCGGGAAGAACTATGAATCCGAATACCGCTTGCGGGCCACCGATGGTCAGTACCGCTGGTTCCGCGCGCGCGCAGTTCCCTTGCGGGCTGAAAACGGCGAAATCCGGCGGTGGTACGGCAGCTGCTCCGATATTCACGACAGCAAACTTCTGGAACAGTCCATACGGCAGGCGGCCATTGAGTTGGAGCAGATTGTTGACGCAAGGACTTCCGAATTGCGGCGGCTCTCCGGACGCCTGATGACCATGCAGGATGATGAGCGCCGCCGTATTGCGCGTGAAATCCATGACGGGTTGGGACAGGAACTGGTTGCGGCGAAGATGATTGTGGACCGCATGGCCCAGAAAAACGCTTCAGCATCAGAGAAGCAAACCGCCGCCGATGCCAGCAAACTGATCGAACGCGCCGTGCAGCAGGTCCGCAGCATTTCCTATCTTCTGCATCCTCCGCTGCTCGACGAAGGCGGATTGCTCTCGGCTGTGCGTTGGTACCTGGAAGGGCTTACCAAGCGCACCGGTATCGAGACTTTACTGGACTTAAAGCCAACAAACTTTCCGCGGCTTGCCCCGGAACTGGAAACCGCTCTTTTCCGCATCATCCAGGAAGCCCTTACCAATGTGTTCCGGCACTCGGGCGCGAAAAAGGGATGGGTCGCGCTTACTCACAATGAAAATGGCGTTATAGTCACCATTCGAGATGATGGTAAAGGCGTTGACGAGGACGTGGCCCAGCTTCGCACCGGCAGCCTCGGCGTCGGCATTGGCGGCATGAGACAGCGCGCCAAGGAGCTTGGCGGGGAGCTGCGCGTCAGCAATATCAATCCGGGCACGCTGGTCGAAGTCATCATCCCTTCCACGAATCCTTTTCCTAAACCGCACCAGGAAGAAGCGCGGGCCTCGGCCTAACGCATTTTTAGAGCTTCACCTGCCGTAGCCGCAGGGAATTAGAAATCACAGAAACAGAACTGAAGCTCATCGCAGTCGCCGCAATCATGGGATTCAGGAGCACTCCAAGCGCCGGATATAACACTCCCGCGGCCAGCGGAACGCCTAGCGCGTTATAGATAAACGCAAAGAATAAATTTTGCCGGATGTTGCGCATTGTCGCCCGGCTCAAATGCCGCGCCCGCACGATGCCGCGCAAATCGCCCTTCAGTAAAGTGATCCCGCCGCTTTCAATGGCCACATCGGTGCCGGTTCCCATGGCGATGCCAACATTGGCCTGCGCCAGCGCCGGGGCATCGTTGATTCCGTCTCCCGCCATGGCCACCACATGGCCTTGCGCCTGAAGCTGCCTCACAATTTCGTTTTTATGCTGCGGCAGCATTTCTGCATGGTACTCATCAATGCCCAGCTCCCGCGCCACAATCTGCGCCGTCGCCCGGTTGTCTCCTGTGAGCATCACGATGCGCATGCCGGCTTTGCGAAGGTCACGAATGGCCGCCGATGCCGTGCTTTTTACCGGGTCAGCAATTCCCAGCACTCCCGCGAACTGTCCATTCAATGCGATCCAAATAACAGTTCGCCCCTGCCCATGAAGGGTTTCCGCTGCCGAGTCTCCCGGGGCCATGGCAATTCCCCGCTCCTGCATAAATTGTGAGTTCCCCGCCAGGACTTCCCTGCCCCGCACCATCCCGGCGACGCCCCTGCCCGCATGCGACGTGAACTCCGCTGCGTCGGGCAAAACTAATCCGCGCTCAACTGCCGCTTTCACAATGGCAGCCGCGAGCGGATGCTCACTGCTTTTTTCGAGCGCCGCAGCGAAGCGCAGCAGTTCCTCTTCGTCCTGCCCGGGAACAGGATGGATCGCGACCACCCGCGGCTTCCCTTCCGTCAACGTTCCGGTTTTATCAATGACCAGCGTGTCCGCTTTTTCAAATATCTCCAACGCTTCCGCATTCTTGATGAGGACTCCCGCCAATGCGCCCCGGCCCGTTCCGGCCATAATGGCCATTGGCGTAGCGAGTCCCAAGGCGCAGGGGCAGGCGATAATCAAAACCGCTACAGCATTCACCAGCGCATAAACAAGCCGTGGTTCCGGGCCTACAATTGACCACACCACAAACGTTATGACCGCGGCGGCAACCACCGCCGGAACAAAATATTTCGAAACCTGGTCCGCAAGCCTTTGAATGGGAGCGCGTGTCCGCTGCGCTTCACCAACCATCCGTACAATTTGTGCCAGCATGGTCTCGCTGCCTACGCGCTCCGCCCGCATCGCAAACGAGCCGTTTCCATTTACGGAAGCAGCCGCCACCTTCGAGCCCGGCTCCTTGCTCACAGGCACCGGCTCTCCCGTCAGCATGGATTCATCCACGAAGCTGCTCCCTTCGAGCAAGACCCCATCCACAGGAATTTTTTCGCCGGGACGCACGCGCAATTTGTCGCCAATTTGGACTTGGTCCAGCGGCACCTGCTCTTCGTGGCCATTGCCGAAGATTTTCTGCGCTGTGCGCGGGGATAAATCCAGCAGCGCCCGGATTGCTCCCGACGTTCGCGCTCGCGCCTTCAACTCCAGCACCTGCCCCAGCAGCACCAGCACGATAATGACCGCAGCCACTTCAAAATAAACGTGGGGAGTTCCGCTTTCTCCCATAGCCATGGAAGGAAATATTCCCCGTGCAATGGTCGCCACGAGGCTGTAGATATACGCGACCGCGGTTCCCAGGCCGATCAACGTAAACATGTTAGGGCTTTTATTCTTCAGTGAATTCCATGCGCGCTTATGAAAAATCCATCCGCCCCAAAGCACTACCGGAGTTGCGAGCGACAGTTCAATCCAGTTTAGAGCGCCGCCTGAAGACGGATGCGTTCCCAAGCCTGGAAGCATATCCATCATGGAAAGAAGAAACAGCGGAACTGTGATCGCCAGGGAAATCCAGAACCGCCGCGACATCTCCCGCAACTCGGGATTTTCTTCCTCTTCACCGATCTCGACCGATCTTGGCTCGAGCGCCATGCCGCATATCGGGCAGTCTCCGGGTTCGCTGCGTACAAGTTCCGGGTGCATGGGACACGTGTATTCAATTTTCGTTGCGGAGGGAGAAGCCGGCATTGCCTTTTCCAGGGCCATGCCGCACTTAGGACAATCGCCCGGGCCTTGTTGCCGCACTTCCGGGTCCATGGGGCATGTGTACTCACCGGCGGGAGCTGAACCAGGCGTGGCAGCGGATGCCGCTGGTTTTATCTGCAACACGCCGCTGGAAATAACCGGCAACACATTTTTTTGCGGCCGTAGATACTGCTCAGGAGCTTCCGTGAACTTTTTCAGGCAGCTAGCCGCGCAAAAATAAAATTGCTCTCCTTTGTATTCCGTACGGTATTTCGCAGTCTCCGGGTTGACCATCATGTTGCAAACCGGATCTTTGACTTTGGTTCCTACTTCCATTGCTTCTCCACTGAGTTGCGGCAGAGCTATTGGATGAATCTAAATCTTAACGGACGCAGAATAAGTGCGCAGCCGCAGCATTCCCTCTCTGTTTGTGAATGGTTGTAACAATAACTGCATACACGACAGATCCGGGGCAAATCAGACCTTCAAAAATATGCGCCTACGGTACATCAGCCAGACGGGGAGAAAGGAAGCTATAACGAAGCTCAGCGCAAATACCAATGAAGCCAGGGCAGGAGGACTGATGGAAGCAAATAGATGGCGCGTGATCCATTCCTGCAAGGAGAGTTGTTTCCCCGCCGCATGGACCGTAATGGCCGCCTCTGCGACCTCCATGAGCCACGCGATCACGTATGCCGCAATTGCATTCATGCCGAAAATAAGGAACGGCTTGGTCCATGCTCCGCGCCACTGCTTTACGTCATTCGCCCAGTAGCAGATCGCCAGAATGGCCAACGCAAATCCCGCAGAGAATAATACGTACGAACTGGTCCACAACTTTTTATTTATTGGGAACCACGGGTCCCACAACTTTCCCAATGCCAGCCCAGCGACGCCAAATAACAACATAAAGAATGCTTTCTTCTTGGGGCTGCCGGCGGCGCGCAGCCATTCTCCGGTGAATATTCCAGCCAGAGCAGTCACTATGGCCGGCAGTGTGCTCAATAATCCTTCGGGATCGCGCGTTCCTTCGTAGAGATGACCCGGCATAAGCAGCCGGTCAAGATATGCTGCCAGGTTCCCATCCGGATGCAAAAAAGCCACATCGTGCCCGGGCACGCCATAGCCGGGGACCGGGACAAAGCGCATCAGCGCCCAATATCCCAGCAAAATGAGCGCTCCGGCGACGACGCGCGTGCGTAGGCCGGCATACAAATAAAGCATCGCCGCAATAAGATAAACAATGCCGATTCGCTGCAATACGCCGGGAATGCGCAAGCTGTGGTAGTACACAGGAAGAAAAATCAGCAAGGTGGCGTTCAGCGCCAGGCCAATCGCGACAATTGCCGCTGCGCGCTGGACCGTATGCCGCACCAGCTTCAGTTGGGAATCGCCTCGTTTGCGCCGCGCAGCGAAAGAAAAAACCAGCGAAACTCCCATAATAAAAATGAAAAATGGAAACACCAGGTCGGTGGGCGTCCACCCATTCCATTGCGAATGGCGCAGCGGCCAGAAAGCCGCTTCTTCGTTTCCCGGATCATTCACCAGAATCATGGCCGCAATGGTCGCGCCACGAAACAGATCAAGAGAGGTCAATCGCCCCTGAGTACCGGCGGCGTTCGCGGGCGGATTTTTTATCGCAGGAAGTGCGCTCGACGATGTTGTCATAGCTCTAACTCCAGCCTCTGAACCCATCGCACGCAACGGCGAACTGAACTCACTAGCTGGAAAGAAGATTAAGCGATCGCAAGGAGTTTAGCAGTTATTTTTTAACTCACCACTTCAAATCAGACGCAAATGCACTCAGGCCGCGAATGGACTCAGGCCGGTTCCGGAATCAATTCAATGCGCCCCAGGAGCAGGCCGTATCCGGCAATTCCCAGCAGCAAAACAACCGTGGCAATCACAAACGCCGAGGCAAATGAGCGCGTCGCCGCAACAATGTAGCCGGTGATGACGGGAGCGAAAATCGCGCCCAACTGCCCGCTGAAATTGGCAATGCTCGCCAGCGTCCCCACGCTCTCCCGGGGAGCAATCAAGGAAGGCACCGTCCACGCTACAGGAGCAGCCGCAGAAAGACCGCAGAGTGAAATACTGATCCAGAAAAGCGCTGTGGTGGTGCTGTGCGCTGTGGCCGCTCCTAAAATTCCCAGGCCGAAAGCTGTTCCGCCGATCAAAACCGACTGCCGCACCCGGTTTGCATTCCAGCCACGCTGGATCAGGAAATCCACCAGCCAGCCACCGATCACAAAATCTGTAAACGCGGCCAAAAACCAGGGCACGCTGGTATAAAACACCGAGTGCAGTAAATCCATGTGAAGCGCAATGGAAAGATAGCTGGGCAGCCAGGTGAGCAAGAGGTAGAAGCTAAAGTTGTAAGCGCCCCAGCCGAGCGCCAGACCATAAACTTTCGGCTGCCGCAACAGATAGCCCAGCGGAGCGCCTCGTTCGGCGTGGCTGCGGTCCTCCGGTTGCGCCCCGCCCTCACGGATGTAGCGCATCTCTTCCGGCGATAGTCCGGCGTCTTCGCTGGGATTCCGGTAAACAACGAAAAAGAGCAGAAAATAGATCAGGCTGATAAATCCAGTGGCGGCGAAACTCCATCTCCAGCCAAAGCGCAGAAGCACAACCCCCAGAAACGGCACCCCGATGGCGGTGGAAAGTTTAGCTGCGGCGTCCGTGACCGCAATGGATAAACTCCGCTCCTGCTTCGGAAACCAATATCCAATGGCTTTCGCATTCCCCGGGAACGTAGGCGATTCGCCCACTCCCAACATGAGCCGCGCAGCGAAGAATGAAGCGATTCCGGTAGACAGCGCCGCCCCAAACGTGGCCAGGCTCCATAAAAACATGCTGAGCCGGCCAATTGTTTTAACTCCAAAACGGTCCAGCAGCAATCCGGCGGGAACTTGCATCGCCGCATACGTCCAACTGAAGGCGCTGGAAAGATAGCCGAATGCGATGAGCGACAATCCAAATGAAGCATGCAGTGCGTCCTGCGAGACTGACAAATTCACGCGGTCAAAAAAATTGACCAGCACGCCAAAGCCGAGCAGCAATGCAATGCGCCAGCGGCGGCGGGGCTTCTGCGAACTTTGCCGGGTGTCGGGAGGCAAGTGTACTTTCTATCACATAGAAGCTGATTGGGGACAGTTTTGGAGCGTGTTTGAAAGAAACCAGCAGGGGAATGAATTGCGCTCATGGCGGCGTTGGACGTTAATTCGTTTATGACGCGCCAGAACTGATCTTTCTCAATCGAATTTCAGATGGGCTGAGTAGGCACTACTGCGGCGTATCCACCAGTAGAACGTTCGTCATATCTCCCGCAAGGGAAATTTGTGTCGCCGCCAACTTGTCGGTGGTCGTATCGTATATCCGCAAAGAACCGTTTTCGCATACGTACACGACGGTACGGCCAGTGATTGGTTGAATGCCCGTAACATCGCCATTGTCAGGCGGGTTCACGACACTAAATTTTTGCGTGTCGAGAATAGAAAGGCATCCCCGGATTTCTCCGCTGCTTCCGTTGTTCTGCGCCGTGATGTTATTGCAGCCCGTCGAGCCGATAAACAACTGCCCATCCGGCCCCATGGACATAAGCGTGTGGTAGCCGTTGGTAATTTCAGCCGAGTTCGTCACCGTCATTGTAGAAACATTGACCGCTGTCACCGTGCCGCAAGCTGTTGCCAGGGTGCCTGAAGTACAGGCCATATTTGGTGCAGAGCCTGCCACGTAAAGATTGTTGCCTGACAACAATCCCACCGTTGCCGCCGGCACTGGCAATGTGGAAGTTGGAGGAGCTGAAAGATTGAAGCTGGCAATTCCCGCAGCGGCCCCTCCGCATTCCGGTCCGCAATTAAAGATTAACGCGTTGGAATTGCTGGTAAAAATTCCACCAACTGGACGGTCGAATCCAGTCACCACCGTGCGTGGGTCATTGCCAGTTCCAATTAACACAGGAGCAATTTCGGTGACAGAATCAGAATTATCTGAAAAAACCAGAATGTGGTTTCCGTCGGGACTCTGCAGCAGATAGCGCGCCCCCGGTACTGGGATAGTCGCAACTACCTTCCCTTGGACTAAATCCGCCACGATGACGGCCCCCGGTAACTGTCCCGGCACATTGGCGTTAGGAGCGGCGGCGAAAGCATCAACACCCGCAGGGGCAATCACAATGCTGGTAACGTCCGCAGGCAGCGTAATCTGGGTGGCGCCTGTCAGACTCGTGGTGCTGCTTGCGCCAGAGCCTGGCGTATTCAGACTCTCTGAGGCATTGTTCACCAGAGTCAGGGTCGGATTTGTCGCTCCGTACACCAGTGTGTCCTGGCGGTTTGGCGTCAGCATCATGATCTGCGGATTGGTGACCGTTCCACCCAACGGGACGGTTGCAGCAACCAGGTCGCGGTTGGCGTCAATAATGTCAATGACCGGCAGGTTTGACCCGAGTCCGGTAGGGGCTAGCGCATTGGCCAGAAATACGCGGAATTTTAAGCCGCTTCTGCTGCCGGTTGTGGCGCTGGATCTGGAATAACTTCCGCAGGAAACCAGCGAAATACTGAAGCATGCCAATACCACACTAAATGCAATTCTCTTCAAACCTGGGACTCCGGAGAGCGCGAAAGGATAACGACGATAACAGCTTAGATGCAAGAAACCGGATTATAACAAAGGTGAAAAGTCCCCAACATTGGCCACAGTTTGCCGAGGTCGCTTGTCCTGACCTTCTGGTCACGCGCTGGGCAAACCAGGGCATAACGCGGCGGTTCAAGTCAAACACCCTCGCTGCAGTCTGCAGCGGCGGAAGGTGATAACAATCCCCGATGCGGTACGAATGAACAGAGCCACTCGGGTAAGCAGTCTGTTTTTGGTGATCTTTCCCCCATAAAGATAATTTTTTAAGTTCTGAGTCATATAAATCTAACCTTACCCCTCTTCTTGCTCCTTCAGCTTTGCGATCACGCTAAAATCTTCCAGCGTTGTTGTGTCGCCTTTCACGTCGCCGCTGGTGGCAAGCTCCCGCAATAACCGCCGCATGATTTTGCCGCTGCGGGTTTTTGGCAGTGAATCGGTAAAGCGAATATCATCCGGCTTGGCCATCGCGCCAATTTCCTTCGACACCCACTTCCGTAATTCTTCCTTCAACTCAGGAGTCGGCTTGCTTCCCTGCTCCAGTGTCACAAACGCCGAGATGGCCTGGCCTTTAATCTCATCCGGACGGCCCACCACCGCAGCCTCAGCCACCGCGTCATGCGCCACCAGCGCCGATTCAACTTCCATGGTGCTCAGCCGATGCCCGCTCACGTTAATGACGTCATCCACGCGGCCCATCACCCAGAAATATCCATCTTTGTCCTGCCGCGCCCCATCCCCTGTGAAATACATGCCGGGAATTTGCGACCAGTACTGTTTCTCGTATCGCTCGGGATCGCCGTAAATTGTACGCAACATCCCCGGCCACGGTTGCTTCAGCACAAGGAACCCGCCAGAACCTTGCGGCACCGGCTTCCCTTCCATGTTTACGATCTCCGCCACCACACCCGGAAAAGGCCGCGTCGCCGACCCGGGCTTCGTCGCAATCGCCCCCGGAATGGGCGACAACATAATGTGCCCCGTCTCCGTTTGCCAGTACGAATCAACGATGGGGCAGCGGTTGCCGCCGATGACTTCGCGGTACCACATCCAGGCTTCGGGATTGATGGGTTCGCCGACGGAGCCGAGCAGGCGCAGGCTGCTCATGTCGTGTTTGCGGGGCCACTCGTCTCCCCACTTGATGAAGGTGCGGATGGCGGTGGGCGCGGTGTAAAGAACGCTTACTTTATGTCGCTCGATGATGCTCCAGAAGCGGTCAGGCTCAGGAAAATTGGGAGCGCCTTCATACATCAGCGTGGTGGCGCCGTTTTGCAGCGGACCGTAGACGATATAGCTATGTCCCGTGACCCAGCCGATGTCCGCCGTACACCAGTACGAGTCATCTTCATGGAGGTCGAAGACCCACTTTGTGGTGATGTAAGTTCCGACGGCGTATCCGCCGGTGGTATGGACCACGCCTTTGGGCTTGCCCGTGGTTCCTGAGGTGTAGAGGATGTAAAGCGGATGTTCGGCGTCGAGTGGTTCGGCGGGGCAAACGCTCGCGGCATTCGCCATGAGTTCATCCCACCAGTGATCGCGGCCGGCTTTCATGTTGATGGGTGTGCCGGTGCGTTTGTAGACCACAACATTTTTGACGGATGGGCAAGACTTCAGCGCTTCTTCGACGGCAGGAAACAACTTCACTTCGCTGCCCCGGCGATACGATCCATCCTGCGTGATCACGGCGGTAGCCTGCGAATCCTGAATGCGGTCCACCAGGGCGTGGGAAGAAAATCCCCCGAATACCACGGTGTGAGGCGCGCCAATGCGGGCGCATGCCAGCATCGCGATGGGCAGCTCCGGCGTCATGCCCATGTAAATGGCGACCCGGTCGCCTTTTTTTACGCCGAGATTTTTGAGGACATTCGAGAACTTCTGCACTTCGCGATGCAGTTGCTGGAAGGTCAGGGTGCGCACTTCTCCAGGTTCGCTTTCCCAGATGATTGCGGCCTTGTTCTTCCGCCAGGTTTGCGCATGGCGGTCCACGCAGTTGTAGGAAAGATTCGTTTCGCCGCCCACAAACCATTTCGCCCAGGGGCAATTCCACTCGAGCACCTTGTCCCACTTTTTGAACCAGTGCAATTCGCTCGCGATGCCGGCCCAGAATTTTTCTGGATTCTCAATGGATTCTTTATAGATCCGTTCATATTCTTCGAGGCTTTTGATGTGGGCGTGCTTGCGGAATTCCTCGGGGCATTCAAATTTGCGCTGTTCCTGCAATACGGAATCGATGTTGTTGGAAGCCAAGCTGGACATTCAGTTCCCCCGCCGAAAAATTGCAACTGAAGATTTTAGCGTGTGCCGGGCGGAATGTCTGCATGGGCCATTGGATCATGAACCTCAGGCGCTAGAGCGCGGAATCGCTGTGCGGTTTACGGCACGGCTGAAGCCGTGCCCTTCCCGCCGGGCTGTCTTTTATCGCTCGGCGGAGCTGGGGTTTCGTGGAACCAGTGCCAGGCTTCGCGGTATTGGTTGAACTTGGAGACTTTTTGTTTTTCGTGCGGGAAGAGGCGCAGCGACTTCATGATGCGGAAGGCGTTGGGCGGAAAGATGTACCAGATATCTTCAGGCACGATGTAGGCGACGAGCAGATCAATTTCGTCGGGCTGGTAGGAGCCGCGCTGGTGGCCACAGCAGCGAATGTTGTATCCGCCGCTCACGTTGGCACTGACACAATGCGCGGACTTGATTTGTACTCTTAACAAGCGGCCAAGCACATCCACGATGAAGTCATAGCGGTCGCTGTCTCCCCAGGGCATGGCGACGCCAAAGCCCATGGAGGAAGCTTTGGCGAGGAAGGCGGCCTCGCCGATCTCTCCCCGGCGTTTTTGGTTATTTCGTTCGATCGCGCAAGGAACCAGGTGCGATAGTTGCTTTTTCGTTTTTGGCATGTGAATTGAACAGGGCGAAAAAAAGCGCGGCACCGTTTTGTGAACGGCCCGCGCCTTTGATTTCAGGATTTACTTACTTTCAGAATAGCAGGATGGATGGGCAAAATGGGACACAGATGCCCTAACCATTAGAACAACGGATTCAGCTACTTGCGGGGAATTGGTAAAGGTTTAGGTATTGACAAGAATTCTCTCTTCCATTCAAGGGGACCCGCTGACGGGAGAGCTTTGCATCGCGAGCAGCAAGGTAGGAATAGGGCCCCTGCGACTCCGCGGGCTGCGCTTCCGCTTAACCTGCTCAGCTCAGGGTGACTGTTTAGGTGAATTGCGCCTGGTCGGAAAGCAGGTTTCTCGACTTCACAAAGGTATGAAAAACATGCCTTTGTTTCGCTCGAAATGACAGGAGATTAATGGATGATTAGCTGGCGGTGTCCACATTTGTGCAAATGTTTTCTCCTTCTAGGTGGCTGGTTGTAGGCAGCTGGCCCTACAAACCCAGATTTGCAGCCAAAAACTTTGGTATGGGGCTTGCTAGTAATCCCCATGAGAGCTGTTTCTGGAAGAAGCGGCTCGGGATTTGATCTTTTATTGTTCATAGCAGGATTGTTCGTAAAAGGGCCACCGCCCTAAACATCGGCGAAACCTATCCTGGGCAGTGCGGGTTCGAATGGAGTGTTCATGACTAAAATTGCTGCGATTAAAAATACTGTGATGAAGGCTGGTCTGTTTACCTTCTGTTTGCTGGGCGCAAGCGCAGCGTTTGGGCAATATGGCAGCGGAGTCGCCGTGTTGAACAGTCAACCGGCAATCTTTGAGGCCCCCAGCCATCCGGAACATGCCTCGATACAGCCCATGGCGCGGCCCCAGAGTTTGCTGGAGCAATCGGGCTATAGCTACGCGCAGGGAGAACGGCCATTGTGGGAGGTAGCTCCAGCAGAGCATGTAACTCCGCTCGGAGATATCGCGCGGGAATTGCGCAAGGAACACGCTGAGGCAAAGAAAGCGACCATCTGCTGGGCAAATCAGTAGCGGAGCTCCGAAGCAGCCCTCCCCAACTTCAGGCGCTGTGCATGCGGATGAAAATCATCGGTGCGCAGCGTTCAGGCTTTATGGTGCAAGGCTTTATAGTTCAAGCTAACGGTTAAGACTAACTTTCAACCGCATACTTCCTACATAATTCAATCACACAATTGTTAATGGGCGGTTCCGCATTTCTTCGGGATCGGCATTCCGAGGCAAAGCGGTACGGCGCGAGGACGCTTCTGTTTTCGATGCAAAGCAGATTCCTCGGGGCTAAAGCCCCTCGGAATGACAAAAAACTTGGGAGCGTCGTTCCTAAGAGCATTGTTCCCCGGCGCGTTGTCCGAAGAGCGTTTGTCCCAGGAGCGTTGTTCGAAGACCGGCGTCACTAAAGCTTTGTTCCCAAGCGCGTTGCTCCCAAGTGCGTTGGTTCAGCAGCGCGTTGTTCAGAATGATCGAACATCTACCAATCCGGCCAAAACTTTCCGCAATCAATTCCTGACCAGCAAGGCCATGCGCGGAAAGAGGAAATGCCCGGCAACGTCATCAATCACGTTCACCTGGCAGGTGTAGAAGCCGGGCTTCAATTGGGAGAGCGGGACATCGAGTTGGAAGATGGCTACTTTGCGATTGCTGTCGGTCAGGCGCGTGGCCTGCACGATGGGAGTTTCATAGGCCTTCACTCTTCCCTGAAAGAAGGCGACATTGGTGAGTAAATGGACTCCGTCCTCACTAGCCGCCGCTCCGCCGCTTCCGCCAGGCCGGGGTGCCGCGCCATTTTTCGCCTCGTCTTTTGCGTCGTTGGCGTCTTTGGCGTCGCGTTTGTCTTTATTT
>JAICKN010000017.1 GCA_025927855.1 Terriglobales bacterium | reverse complement strand
GAATGCCGTAAGGGAGGCCGGATCCATGGACCGCGCCGAATTGAACTCGCCCTGCTGCTGGCTATAAAGCAGACTCCCGTCGCTGTCCAAAACCGCCAGTGCCGGAATCCCCCGGTCGAGCGGGACTTTGTACCTCGCCGCCAGGTCCATGTTCTTGTCGTACTCGCCAACATCCACGTGCAACACAATGAACGGCTCGACCAGCGCCGCAAAATCAGGCCGGTGCAACACATAATCCAACACGACGCAGTCATAGCACCAGTTGGCGCCGAAAACTAAGATGATGCGCTTGTTGACGTTGTGCTTGTGCTCGCGCGAAGCGCGAGCAATGGCCTCGCGGATTTCGGCTTTGGCGTCTACGTTTTTTGGATAAATATCTTTGTGGAGTTGAGTGGGCTGAGGCATGGTGACGATGCCCGTGTGTTTGGCGGCAATAATTTTCCATGCAGCGCCTTCATGCTGCCATGCCTGGTCTTCGAGGATGTAGCGGGCACGCGGACCTTGCGGCGTGTGCATATTAAAACTGAGAGTTAGAGAGACCATATGCACGCCGGCGTTATCTCCGCTTTCGCGCTGAATAAGCTGGAAGTCGCGATGGTCAGCGTGGAATGATTTCCAGAAGGAAATTTCATCGGCGAGGCTGTGCGGGTTCTTGTCGGGGCCGGTCAAGTTCAGTTTCGGGCTGGCGGAGTAATTTTTTTGCAGGGCGGACATATCTCCGGCGCGCAAAGCTTTTTCCCATTGTTGAACGGGGGGAAATACCGGTTCGCCATTCGTTTGCGTTTGGGCAGAGGCAGCGGTGGCTGCAAACAGCGCAAGGGCAACCGCGGTGATTGAAACAGATAGTTTCATGGGAAATTTGCTGAATAGCGCGATAATCATATTAACAATGCCCCAATGACCGATTAACAATGACCAATTAACGATGAGCCAGGCGTCCCGGGAAAAGGTGTATTTCCCGCAAGGAAGGCACTTTGGTGCGTTCCCTGAGAGAATCGAAGGTGCAATCTCGGTTTGAAAAATGATACTTCAATATAGGCTTGCTCGTACAATTTGATTACATGTCTCGATTGCTGCCGGCGGTTGTCCTCATATTCTTCGCGGTAGTGGCCCTCGGGGCTGATGTTCCCCATGGAGCGTCGGAGGCTCCATGTGCCAGAGGCAACTCAGAGGGAACCACATGTTCGCCCACCAAAGGCGAGTTGAAGAAAGGCAAGAAGGCCTTCGACCAGGGACTGCGGCTGCAAAAAGAAAAGCAGCAGGAAGAGGCATTTGAAAAGTTCAAAGCAGCTGCCGAATTGGCGCCGGGCAATGTGGACTATGTGACCGCGCGCGAGATGGCGCGGCAGGAGTTGGTCTATAACCATGTGCAACAGGGCAACAACGACCTGGCCGCCGGCAAGCAAATTGAAGCGATGGCGGAATTCCGCCATGCGCTGGAACTCGATCCGGCCAATGCGTTCGCGAAACAGCGGCTGAATGATGCATTGGGACAATGGACGCCCGCAACCATCCACAAAACTACGATCGTAGAGAGCAGCAACGAGATTCATGTGCAGCCGAAAAACGCCCGGCTGGACTTCAGCTTTCGCGGCGACAGCCATGAACTGCTGACGCAGGTGGCATCGGCTTATGGCATCAGCGCAATTCTTGACGATACAGTTCCTTCGCGGCATCTGCGCTTTGATATGGAGCATGTGGATTTTGCGGAAGCGATGAGCGCGGCCTGCTCAGTTACGAAGACATTCTGGGCGCCGCTGAGCGACCGCCAAATTGTGGTCGCCGCCGATACGAAAGAAAACCGCAGCCATTTTGAGCGGATGGCGATGCGCACGTTTTATCTGCCTTCCATAAGCAAACCGGCGGAAATGACCGACATTGTGAATGTGCTGCGCACTGTTTTTGAAATCCGCTACGTAACGCCGCAGTTGAGCACTTCCACCATTGTTGTGCGCGCGCCGCAACGCACGCTGGATAACGCGACGAAAATCCTGGAAGGCCTCGACAATCTGAGCCCGCAGGTGCTGCTCGACATCAAGCTGTATGAGGTGAACCACATGTACACGCGGAATATCGGATTGCAGATTCCGAACCAGTTCAAGCTTTTCAATATTCCGGCCGGAGCATTGGCGGCGCTGGGGGGGCAGAACATTCAAGACCTGGTCAACCAGTTAATCTCCGGGGGCGGAATTAATCAGGCGAATTCGCAGTCGCTTTCCGCGCTGCTGGCGCAATTGCAGAGCCAGCAGAATTCCATTTTCAGCCAGCCGGTTGCCACCTTCGGCGGGGGGCTCACTCTGATGGGGCTGAGCCTGGGCAACGGAGTTGGGACTATGTCTATGAATGAAAGCTCGGTAAAAACGCTGGAGCACGTGACCTTGCGGGCTTCCCAGGGCACAGACGCTACGTTCCGCGCCGGGAGCCGCATTCCGATTCTGAACGCCAGTTTCGCGCCGGTGTTCAACAGTTCCGCAATTTCGAAGGTGATCCAGAACAACAGCTTCCAGGCCCCGTTTCCCTCTTTCAGTTACGAAGACATTGGGCTGACGTTGAAGGCAAAACCTGAAATCAGCGCCGACCTTACTGTGACTTTGCAATTGGAGATGCAGTTCCGGACGCTGGCGGGACAAAGCGAGAATGGAATTCCGGTAATCGCAAACCGCGAATTCAAGGGAAGCATTTCGCTGGTGAACGGCGAGCCGGCCGTTATTGCCGGGTCCGTGACCGAAAATGAACAGCGGAGCCTGGGCGGCATTCCGGGGCTGGGCAAAGTTCCGCTGCTGAATAAAGTGATGGCCAACAACACTAAAGAAGATGATGAAGATGAGTTACTGCTCGTCATTACGCCACATGTGACCAGCCGAAGCCTGCATGGCAATCATGAAGATGATGAGACGGTGTGGCTGCCGGGGAGTTGAGCTAGCTTTTCTCCTCAGGGGCTAAAGCCCCTTTTCTTTTGCAGGTTCCATTCGCAGCGATAAATCGCTGCGCCACCCAAAAACAAGCTTCTAAGAGTGCGGGATAATTGCCGCGCCTTGAAGCGAGCAAAATCTTACAGGAGCGATGAAGGCCTCGCCTTCGCCGCGCTGGATGAAGCGCAGATGCTGGGGACCAAAGCGTGAAGCTTCGGAACTAGCACTTGACACTTCGCATTTCACGAACTAACATGTTCGCATAATGCGAACTACACATATCCTGTGCACGTAATCAGCCGCAAGAAATTGAAAGAGGGAGTATTGCGGCACGCGGAGCTTGAGCCAGCGCTGGATGCCTGGTTTCGCATTGCTAAGAAGGCGCTTTGGCAAAATTTAGCGGACGTGCGCAAAACCTTCTCCACAGCCGACGCTGTTGAGAAATGGACTGTGTTTAACATAAAAAGAAACAAGTATCGGCTCATAACCGAGATCAACTATCGTTTCCGGCGCGTCTATATCCGGCCCGTGCTGACCCATGCGCAATACAATCAGGAGAAATGGAAACAATGAGCACTGCCACAGCCCAACCCGAATACGCCGCCCTTCTAGTGCGGACTCTGCCCGCCGTCATTCACAGCGAAAAAGAAAACGAGCGCTGCATTGCCATGCTTGAAATGCTGGACCGAAAAACGGAAAAGCTGACTGCCGCAGAACAGCGATTGGCGGAGTTGCTGATGGTGCTTATCGAGACTTTTGAAGAGGAAGCCTATGCGTTGAAGCCAGCACGCCCGATGGAGGTACTGCGCGAGTTGATGGAAGCCAATGGGCTCAAGCAAAAAGATATGCTCGATATCTTTGGCACTCCCAGTATTGCTTCGGAGGTATTGAATGAGAAACGCAGCCTTACGGTAGAACACATTCGCAAGCTTAGCCGCCGTTTCCACGTCTCGCCGGAAGTGTTCTTTTGATGCCCCACGCCTCGCCGTCGCCGCGCTGGACGAAGCGCATAGGCTGCAGACCAGAGGGCGGTAGGGAGTCAGCTAACTAAGTTTAGCTAACCCAGGTTAGCGCCAAAATCAGCGCGAACCTGGGGCACCGGCTACCGCCGGTGATCACGCCGCATGTGACCAGCCGGAACCTGCACGGCAATCATGAAGATGATGAGACAGTGTGGATGCCGAGGAATTGAGCTAGCTTTTTCCCTCAGGGGCTAAAGCCCCTTTTTATTTTGAGGACTCTATTCGCAGCGCTGAAAGCGCTGCGCCACCCAAAAGCTAATATCTGCCACATTACAAATGATAGACGGCGTACCTATTGGCATTGTGGCCCCGGATGACTACCGGGGCTTTTCAATTTTGGTTGAACTCTGAATTTGACGGGGATTAATTTTATATCCCAGGTTAGCGCAAAAATCAGCGATCCCTTCGGCAAGCTCAGAGCAGGCTCTGGGGCACTGAGCCAAATTACTATTGGCATCAAAGCGAACCGTTACAAGCGCAAGATTCTTCGGTCCTTCATTTTTCGATAAAATGCCACAATGCGAATTTACTGCTTGGTTGTTCTATTGCTTGCCGCGGCTGCTTTCGGACAGGAAGAGGGCAATTTAATGACGAAAGAGGCGCTGGTGCATGCGCTTCCCGCAGACAAAGATCATCCTTTGACGCGAGAGGTAATAGACGTACACGAGGAAGAAATCAGTTTTCCTCAATCATCAAAAATGATTTTGATTGTCCACTATCGCGCGGGTCAAGCGTCATGGGAAAGCAGGGCGGATGATCGAGTTGTGCTCGCTCTGAAACAAGGCGATCAATTCGAAATCCTTAAAGTACTTGAGTCCGACAGCACCGTGGATGATGGAAAATTGATTTCCGAAACTGACTTCAATGAAATACCGATTGTGACGAACGGCAGGCATTTTATAGACATTCAAACAAACTATTCGGGTTCGGGAGCTGCCGTATTGGATGATGTTTACGCCATATCCAGCCAAGGTGTTCTTTCGAGCATACCTTTTGAAGATGTGGACAAATCAAAGTTATTAAAAGCAGGCGATGAATTACGAAACGGTGGTTTCTTGTTTCAAGATGGAGCCTTTGTCTTCGAATCGGGGGTTTATTTAGACAAGGATTGCGAATCTTGTCCAAGCCAAGGGATGTATCATGCAAGGTTCAAGCTGACAGGCGACTTCAAAGAAGATCCCGCGAAGCACGAGTTCGAACCGGATTTTAAGTTCGTTATTGATAAAGAATGGCGGGATTCGCGTTGAAGAAAGCCGGGCTTCTGTGCCTCAATTTTCAGCGTAGAAAAGTTCGCAAATCTGAAGTCCGTTTACTCCACGGACCAATTTAACAAGATCGTTCGGGCGAGTGGCTCATTTTTCCCTATAATGACACGCAAAATTCGATCAGTAAGTCAAATCCACCTATCGCAAAGTGCGACGCGGGTGTGGCATCCAGTTTGTCGATAGAAATAGAAAAGCAGATTCCTCACCGCTTAAGCGGTTCGGAATGACAAGATTAAAGGCTGTTGGCGGCACGGCTAAAGCCGTGCCCTTCCCATTATCGGTAAGAAACAAAATCCCAACCTGTCGTAAAAGCGCGATAAGGGTGGGTACCCGACTGCTGCGCTCTTTCGCTTCACTCTGGATCGAAATGACTATCTTGAGGGGGAATGAAACGCAAGGTCTCTCCACTCCACAATTCATCGCTATCGCGATGAATTGCTGCGGTCGAGATGACAGAGTGGGAGATCACAAAAAGCAGATTTCTCGCGCTGCTCGAAATGACAATGTGGGAGGGAGAATTGAGCGTTCTCACCACCCCAGAATGTAGGCGAACATCAGCGGCGCGACGATGGTTGCGTCCGACTCGATGATGTATTTGGGAGTATTTTCGGCGAGCTTGCCCCATGTGATTTTTTCGTTGGGGACTGCGCCGGAATACGATCCGTAGCTGGTGGTGGAGTCGCTGATCTGGCAGAAATAAGCCCATAGAGGCACGTGCTCGCGCTGGAGGTCCTGATGCAGCATGGGAACGACGCAGATGGGAAAATCTCCGGCGATGCCGCCGCCAATCTGAAAAAAGCCTAGAGGAGACTGCGCGGTGATCTTTGTGTACCACTCCGCAAGCTCCATCATGTATTCAATGCCTGTGCGGACGGTGTGAACATTGCGAACGTCTTTGGTAATGCAGTGTCCGGCATACATATTGCCGAGAGTGGCATCCTCCCAGCCGGGCACGAAGATGGGCAGATTTTTTTGCGCGGCGGCGAGAAGCCAGCTATTTTTCGGATCAATCTGGTAGGACTTTTCCAGTTTTCCGGAAAGCAGAATCTTGTACATGAATTCATGCGGAAAAAAACGCTGGCCGGCTTTGTCGGCGACAACCCACTCGGCGAGCACCTCTGCTTCGATGCGGCGCATGGCTTCCATCTCAGGAATGCAGGTATCGGTAACGCGGTTCATGTGGCGATTGAGCAGGGCCACTTCGTCGGCGGGCGTGAGGTCGCGATAGTGCGGAACGCGCTCATAAAAATCGTGCGCGACGAGATTGAATACGTCTTCTTCCAGATTGGCGCCGGTGCAGCAGATGCCGTGGATTTTATCCTGGCGGATCATTTCCGCAAGAGAAATGCCGAGTTCCGCCGTGCTCATGGCTCCGGCGATGGTCACGAACATCTTGCCGCCGGATGCGAGGAGTTTGTTGTATCCCTCTGCCGCGTCTACCAGGGCGGCGGCGTTAAAGTGCCGATAATGCGTTTTGATGAAAGCAGTGATCGGTTGCTTGGAATTCAAGGCATAGCTCCTTGTGGGGTTTGAGAATGCTGATGAAAAACATTTCCATTTTCAGATTCGGTATTGTGACTCACTTCTGCCCGGCTTGGGAAGCATAGAAATCCACAAATTGCTTCAGCACCTGCTCCGGCATTCCTCCGATATTCATTTGGCGGCCATTGATGAAGGCGGTTGGAGTGCCCGTGACGTTCAGGGCCTTGCCCAGGTCAATGGAATGCTGCACTCGCGTCGTTGTCTCAGGTTTTGCGGCGCACTCGGCGATATCGGAGCCCTTGACGCCGGATTGATCGGCGAGGGCGGTCAATTTTTCGTCGGCGTTGGCGCTGGTGATGTCGCTCTGCGCATTGTAGACAGATTCTATAAATTTCCAGAAGGCGCCATTGGAAGAGGTGCCAACGCAATCGGCATATTCGGCGGCTTTCATGGCCCAATCATGCATGGGGAGCGGAAAATTCTGAAATACAAGCCGCACATTTTTGTCATCTTCGAGCAGTTTGTCCACCGTCGGTTCTTCGGCTTTGCAATGGGGGCATTGCAAGTCGCTGAATTCGACCAGCGTGACGGGAGCATCGGCGGGGCCGCGGGAAGGGCCATTGACGCCCTCCTTCAATTTCTGGAGATCGGCGGCAAAGGGGTGAGCGCCGAAAGGAATGATCTGCCCAACGACCGCGTGCTTGCCATCGGCGGTGACATAGAAAACGGTCGTGTCCTGACCCTTGGGGCTGCTGGCGGCAACGGTGACTTCGGCAAGGCCGGCAGCTTCAGAGGGCTTGATGTCCACAACACGCCATGTGAGCGTAGAGTCGTAGCCGAACATTTCGTGCATGAAGGCGTTGACGGTTTCCTCTGAGGGAAGCTTGGTTTCCTCGGCGGAGTGCGAATTTTGCGTGGCCGCGTGTGAGCCGGGTACGGCGGTGTGCGAGGAATGCTTTTGTTGCGCACCAGCAAACGATGCGAGGAACGCTGCGCTAGCCAGAAGGGCGAGAAAACGATGCATGTTTCCCTTTCTAAATTCGGGCGATAGTCCGGGTCCGGTTTGGTTGCGGCCGCCTGATGAATGATGGAACCTGACGCACTATTTTACACATCTGATTTCGCGGCAATAGGAAAGCGGCGGCCATAACCAAAAGCCTTGGTGGAAATTTTTAATCCTGTGGCCGCCTGCTGGCGCTTGTATTCGCTGCGCTCCACCAGGCGAATGACGCGCTTCACGAGGGCGATGTCGAATTTGTGGCGCGCGGCAATTTGCTCGGCGCTCTGCGATTCCTCGATATAGTCTTCAAGAATCGGGTCGAGAACCTCGTAGGGCGGCAGGGAGTCGGTGTCTTTCTGGTCGGGACGCAACTCCGCCGAGGGCGGCTTATCAATGCTGGACTGGGGAATGACCGGACGGCGCGAATTCACGTAATGCGCCAAGCGGTAAACCATGGTCTTAGGCACATCGGAAATTGCCGCGAGGCCGCCGGCCATGTCTCCGTAGAGGGTGCAGTAGCCGACAGCGAGTTCGCTTTTGTTGCCGGTGCTGAGCACGAGGGCGCCAAATTTGTTGGAGAACGCCATAAGCAGCGTTCCGCGAATGCGCGACTGAATGTTTTCTTCTGTGACGTCTTCCTGGCGGTTGGCAAATTCTGCGCGCAGCGTTTTCTTGAAGCTTTCAAATACGTCGGTAATGCACAACAATTCAAAACGGATGCCGAGATTGCGCGCAAGATCGCGCGCGTCATCAATGGACCCCCGGGAGGAATACGGGCTGGGCATGCCGACGCCGATTACGTTTTCGGGGCCCATGGCATCGGCCGCGATGGCCGCAGTGAGGGCGGAGTCAATGCCTCCACTGAGACCGACGATGACTTGCTTGAATCCGCATTTGCGCACGTAATCACGCGTGCCAAGGACCAGGGCTTCGTAGAGGCTGGCTTCGTCTCCGGCAATTTGGCCGTGCAGGTCTCCTGTAAGCTGATCGGCATCGAAGAAGATCAAGTCTTCGGCGAAGGATTTTGCCTGCGCGACGATCTTTCCACTTGCGTTGAGCACGATGCTGGAACCGTCGAAGACGAGGCTGTCGTTGCCGCCCACCTGATTCACGATGGCGACAGGAATTTTGTGGCGGCGGGCGATGGCGGCCAGCATGTCGCGGCGCAACTCGCGCTTGCCCATCCAAAATGGCGAAGAGGAGATGTTGAGCAGAATTTCGCCCCCGGCTTTGACCAAGGCCTCGACGGGATCAAACGCGTAGAGCCGTCGGTCCCAAAAAGTCTTGTCGTTCCAGGCATCTTCGCAAATGGTGAGGGCCAGTTGCTTTCCCTGCAAGGCAAAGAGTGACTGGCTCTGGGCAGGCGCAAAGTTGCGCATCTCATCGAAGACATCGTAAGTGGGAAGAAGGATTTTGGATTGAACAAATGCGATTTTGCCGTCCTGGAGAAGGGCGGCGGAATTCATGACGGATTTTCCGGTCTCCGCCTGCGCGGGCGTAACCAGGCCACAGATCACGGAAATGCCGCGGGTTTCAGCGGCAATGCGTTCCGCCGTTTCACGATTGTGGCGGACGAAAGATTCGCGTTCGACCAGATCGCGGGGAGGGTATCCGCAGATGGAAAGTTCCGGGAAGAGGATGAGGGCAGCGCCGGCGGCCAGGGCGCGGCGCGAAAAATCAACGATCTTCGCCGCGTTGCCCGCGAAGTCGCCCACAGTCGGGTTGATTTGTCCCAGCGCAATCTTCACGGTTCCAGTGTAACGGCGGGCGGGAATGCGCGCCAAGTTGCCAGGAATTCAGAACATTGGAACGCGAAGATGCGATGTCGGTTTTGCTCAAGGATGGCTGGCGTCCGGTATACCTGCGGGAGCCGGCGGACCGCCGGCTGGTATGCCCGCGGGAGTTGGCGGAGCTCCTGCCGGAGGCTGATTGACCGGGGGCAGAGTGGGAGTTGGGTTTGAGGTGGGCGCGCCGGGCGGGGCTTCATCATTCGGTAAATCCTCGCCGGGGCGGCGCAAGCTGGGCGCGACATTTGGCTGCGATTCTGCACCGGCCGCGGCAGGATTGGTGCTGCCCGGGCCTCCGGCAACGGCAGAAGGAAGATTGACTTCTTTCTGGGTCTGGACAATTTTTTCTCCGTCCACCTTCATCACTTCAACGCGGACCACTTCGTCGCCGATGAAGCGCACGAAATCAACGTCCTGCGGCGGCTCGCCGTAAATCCATTCTTCGTATTCGGCACCCTGGCTGTTTTTCTCGCGGAGCTTTTTGGGTGGCAATCCCTTGGAGTATGTGACCATCTCGCGGTTCATGCCCACCAGCACCTTATGACTTTTGATGGCAGCTTTTACCTTGGGGGGAACAGTTTCCAGGTAGGCGTCCACGCCATTGATCGAATTGAAATCAAAGGCAGGCTCAAGCAGTTGCATCACCTGCTTGGGAGTGAGATTGGGAACATAGTGATCAAAATCCAGGTCGAGATACGTCCCACGCGGATTGTTGGCGGATTCGCCGGCGGCAATGGGCTGGGGATCGCCTCCGACTCCGATGGCAATGTGCTGATACCACTTCTTCTTTTGGACGGGGCCGCCATTGATGACGAACCGGATGCGGTCACCTTTAATTTCAATGGAGCTAATGATGGCGCGGTCTCCGGGTTTAACGGAAGGCCCAAAGGTAGCGAGAAGCATCTGCAAATCACGCCCAGACGGCGACAAAACATTGTGTTTTAAGGTCAGCCCCTTATCGCCCATGGGAAAAGGCGTGCGGATATACATCAAGTCCGCGGTGAAGGTGCGGATCAATTCGATGCGGCCTTCTTTGGTGAGAGGCGGAAGCTTGGGATTTTTATCTTTGTCTTTGGCCTTCAGCGAAGCCGCGCATACCAGAAAAAGAAAACAGAGAATAAGCGCGATGCGGGCTGGCTTCATGGGGCACCCAATTACGCTGATTATAACGCGCATCAGCCGAGGGAAACGGTCTTGAAAAAGTTTTAACAAAATGGCCTTGGCCGGGTAGAAGGCTTAATTGAGAGAATCCAGAAACTGGCGCAGAAGGCGGCCTACTTCCTCCGGCTGCTCCCAGGGAGAGTAGTGCCCGGCCTTGGGAAGGACCTTCAGGCTGCTGCCAGCGATGTGCTGCTTCATCGCTTCAGCTTCGGGAACGCCGGTCATGAGGTCTTCGCTGCCGGTAATGATCAGGGCAGGCACCTGAATGGTCTTCAATGTCGGCATGGAATCGGGCCGCTCGGCCATGCCGCGCTGGACTTGGGCGATGTCTTCGGGGCTCATCTGGCGCATCATGTCGAGGGCTCCGGCAACCAGGTCGGGACGCGCAGCGCGAGTAGTTTCACCGATGAGCCGCAACGTCTGGCTGACGAAGAAGGCTTCGGTTCCCTTCTCCAAAACTTCTGCGGCAAGCGCCAGGCGTGTGGCGCGAGCCTCGGCGGAATCCGGGGGGGCCTTAGTATTGCAGAGCACTAAAGCGGAGGTGCGCTCGCGAAATTGGCGCAAGCATTCGAAGATTACGTATCCGCCGATGGAGTTGCCAACAAAGACAGCCTTCCCTGCTCCAGCGTCATCCAGAACGCGGGCAAGGTCGGCGGCATGTTTCCGCATGGTGGCCGGCCCCTGGCCGATGCCGGAGGCGCCGTGTCCGCGCAGGTCAGGCAGAATCAGCTTGTAACGGGAGAGCAAGAATTGAGCAGCGGGCTTCCACAAATTGTGATTGGCGGGAAAAGGATGCAGCAGAACGACGGGAGGGCCGCTGCCCAGGGTCTCATAATAAATCTCTGCGTCATCGCTCACGATGCTGGCCATAAAGTGATTAAACCATATTCGCTGTGGGCGGGATTGCGGTGGTTGTGCGAGGCACGCGGCTGAATAGAGAATTCGGTTCAAGCAATTCGGCAGAAATTAAAAAAGGCGCGCATCGAAGCGCGCCTTTGGTATTTCTATTTGCTAATGTTAATTTCCGGCGGCAGCCGCCATGGTCTTCGGAGCTTCCACCTTGGGTGTTTCTGCCTTCACTTCGGCAGGCTTTTTCTGGTTCTTTTCCGAAACGCGGACTTCGACGCTTCCCTTGAGAACCGCGCCATCTTCGACACTGACGCGCTGTGTAATGACATCGCCAGTAAGCGAACCCTCACTGCGGATATCAACGCGGTCGGTGCACTGAATATTGCCATGCACCTTGCCCATAATGACGACTTCTTTTGCCGAGATATTGGCATTAACCACGCCATTGCGGCCAATGGTCACGCGGTGATCTGAAACGGAAATGGTGCCTTCAATGCGGCCGTCAATAAAGAGCGATTCTGCTCCACTCACTTCGCCCTTAATCACGAGAGAGCGGCCGATAGTGGCCTGCTCCATGGGAGAGCTGACCGTATTAGTGGTTCCGTAGGTGTTTGGGTTGGAATAAAACTGCGATCTTTGCCCCGAGGACTGGTTCTCCGATGGCTGCAACATGAAATGGACCTCTTTTCGCGATGGAATGCGGTACTTCGCCCTGCCGCATTTGTGCCGGTCTGAATTGGAGAGCGGCCACTTGTGACTATCGCACGGGAGTCACTTTTGCAGCAGGTTACCGAAGAGCGTGTCCCTTTCGCTGAACGATCAAAAATGGCAAGCAAAAATTAAACTTCCAATTCCTGGCCCAGTTCTTCCCACTCTTTCATCAGGTTTTGCAGAACTGTGCGCAGATGGTCCAATTCCTCGGTGAGCCGCTGAGTTTCCTGCGCGCTCACGAAGGTTTGTAGAGAGATTTCACAGCCAGCAATGGCTGCCTCGGTGCGGGAAATTTCTTCTTCCACCTCTTTGGTGCGGTCTTCCATCTGTTTGCGCTTCATGGGATTGAGGCGTTTGGCTTTTGCATGTTCGGCGGCAGGTTCGGGCTTCGGTTTCTCTGGAAAATCCTGTTGTGCCTGACCTTCGTTTTCTTTGGAGCCCCTTCTA
The DNA here is from genome assembly GCA_025927855.1 of Terriglobales bacterium. Classification (GTDB taxonomy): domain Bacteria; phylum Acidobacteriota; class Terriglobia; order Terriglobales; family Acidobacteriaceae; genus JAICKN01. The sequence goes on along the minus strand of JAICKN010000017.1, from coordinate 12,613 downwards.
TTTTTGTTTTCGGAGGAAACGCTGGCCTGCATTTCCGCCTGCAACTGCTCGGGACCTCCCTGCTTGCGCCATAAGTAGTCTTCGTAATTGCCAGGAAAAATTTCCACGCGGCCCTCGCCTACTTCAAAGATCCGTGTGGCCAGCTTGTCAATAAAATAACGATCATGCGAGACGAAGACTACGGTCCCGGTATAGGCTTCGAGCGCGTGCAGCAAGACATCTTTGGCGCGCATATCCAGGTGATTTGTGGGTTCATCGAGCAGCAGGAAATTTGCCGGATGCAGCAGCATTCTTAAAAGGGCGTAGCGGTTGCGCTCGCCGCCGGAAAGAACGCCGATGCGCTTGAATACGTCATCCCCGCTGAACAAAAAACAACCCAGCAGATTGCGCAGCTCTGTTTCCGTGGACTTGGGCGCAACCTGCCCGAGATCTTCCAATATGCGGGAGCCGGAATCGAGCTCTTTGTATTGGTCCTGCGCGAAATAATCCTGCTGCACGTTGTAGCCGAGGCGGTAGTTGCCCGCGCTCAGCGGTTCGCGCCCAGAGAGCAGCTTGATGAGCGTGGATTTTCCCGCGCCATTCACCCCGACCAGCGCGATGCGCTCTCCCTTCTCGACGATGAAGTTGACGTTACTGAAGACCTGTTTTTCCCCGTACGATTTCGCTACATCGGAAAATTCGGCCACGATTTGGCCGCTGGGTTTGGGCTGCGGAAATGAGAAATGAATGGCGCGCTCTTCTTCCGGCAGTTCAATGCGCTCTATTTTTTCCAGTTCTTTTATGCGGCTCTGCACCTGCTTTGCCTTGGTCGCCTGGTAACGAAAGCGGTTGATAAAGACTTCGAGCTGTTCGATCCGCTCGCGTTGCGTGCGATAGGCGCCCTCCAATTGTTCCCTGCGCTGGGTTTTCTGCATGAGATATTTGCTGTAATTGCCGCTATACAGATGAATGCGCTTGTTCCATATTTCGCACGTCCGATTGATAGTGACGTCAAGAAAGTAGCGGTCATGCGAAATGAGCACAAATGCATACGGATATTTGCCGAGGTATTCTTCCAGCCAGTTTCGCGCTTCGAGGTCGAGATGGTTCGTCGGCTCGTCGAGCAGAAGCAGATTGGGTTTTTGCAGCAACAGCTTGGCCAGCGCCAGCCGCATTTGCCAACCACCGGAAAATTCCTCGGTTTGGCGGTCCCAATCTTCTTTGGTAAAGCCAAGGCCCGTAAGCACGGTGCCGACTTGGGCTTCGATGGCATAGCCGTCATGCATACGGAATTCGTGCTCAATGCGGGAATAACGGTCCGCGACCTGCGCATATTCGCTGGATTGATGGTCGAGCTCCGCCATTTTGCGCATGAGGTCTTCCATTTCGGTTTCCAGGGCGCGCAGGCTGTCGAACACCGACATGCACTCCGCTAAAACCGTGCGTCCGGAAAGCGAGAGCCCATCCTGCGGCAAATAGCCTGCGGTCGTCCCTTTGGCCACAACAATCGAGCCATAGTCGAGCGACTCCTGCCCGGCGAGCACTTTCATCAACGTGGTTTTGCCGGTGCCGTTCGCACCTACCAAGCCGATGCGGTCTTGCGCGGTGATGAGCCAGCCAGCCCCTTCGAAGAGAAGCTTGTGGCCAAAACGTTTGCCACCTGAGGAAATTTGGATCATGTGTGTCTATGGTCTCACGGCAGTACGTTGCCATGCAGTTGGTGTTCAGTAACAGGCACGCCGCAGGAAACTGGAAAAAGCAGGTCCTTCGACTGCGTTGATCTTTCGTAACGAAAGATCAGCTTCGCTCAGGATGACAGGATTAGGACGTTGGGGAATTAAGAATAAAAACCGAGACAAATATTGCTGAATGCTCCGCTACTCCTCGCCAACTATACTCCACCCTTTAATTCGCGCATGGTATGCAGGATGGACGACATGACTTGCTGATTTCCAATCGCGGTATTCAGCATCATGTGATAGAGGGAGCGCGTGGGCCAGTCGGCGTTGAAGTAATGCTTGATGAAAAGGACGCGGTCGCGGTCTACGGTCTCCAGAAGGTCTTCGGCTTCAGCGGCGGATTTTCCGGATTCGAGGATGCGCCGCATCTTCTCCGCGCGGGGAGCGTAAAGAAATACGTGAAAGGCATCGGCGCGATCGCGCAAAAGATAGGGCGCGCCCCGGCCAACGAATACGCATTTGCCTTCCTGCGCGGCTGAAGTCAACACTTGCTGCACCAAGGCCACCATGCGGTCGGCATCGAATGTGTCCATGGACATATCCGTGCTGCGTTCAAAGCTGCCGCGCCAGAAGACTCGCGCCAGTTTGTGGAACCTGCTGTCTACGCGCTCTTCGCATTTTTCTACGGTGGAGCGCTGGACGTTCGCGAGGCGGGCGATTTCACTGGTCAGTTCCTGGTCCCAAAGCTTCCAGCCGAGGTGCGCGGCCAATTGACTGGCAATTTCACCGCCTCCGGAGCCATATTCCCGCTCGATGGTGATGATGCGGTACATATTTCGAGGAAGTATATGCCCTTTTCGCGGAAGTGTGCCTTTTTAACGTATCCAGACTTTTGGTTCAACAGACATCCCGGGGCGGAGACGGTGGTTCTTATCCTGCCCTTTATCGAACGTAATTTTCACCGGAATGCGCTGCACAACCTTCACAAAATTCCCCGAGGCATTCTCCGGCGGCAATAGACTGAAGCGAGCGCCGCTGGCACCAGCGATGCTCTGCACGTGGCCATTGTAATCCTGGTCGGTGGCATCCACGTGAATGGTCGCACTCTGCCCGACCCGCATGTGTTGAAGTTGATTTTCTTTGAAATTAGCGGTCACCCAGAGGGAGTCTTCACTCAAGGGAATGATGGTCAAAAGCTGCTGCCCGGGTGAAACATTCTGTCCGACTTCGACGGTGCGGTTGCTGACCACTCCGCTGACGGGCGCAATCACGCGGGTATATTGCAAGTCCAAACGGGCTTTTTCTACGGCGGCTTTTTTCGCATCGGCCATGGCCTGAGCGGCCTTGGCCCGCGACTGCATGGAAGCAACCTGCTGCGGGGCGGATTCGGTAGAACGCAGGTTTGCCTGTGCCTGCGCCAGCTTGGCCTGGGCCTGGGTCACCTGGGCCTGTGCGGCGGCAACCGCGGCCCGAGCGGCCTGCACGGAAGCGGTCCCGGCGCGGGCGGAGGCCACGGCCTGGTCATATTGCTGCTGCGAAATTTCCTGCTTTGCGATGAGTTGCTTGTAACGCGTAAGGTCATTCTGCGCTTTTACGTTATTGGCTTCCGCCTGCTGCTGCTGGGCGCGAGCAGCCGCCAGTTGCTGACCAGCCGCGGAAATTCCGGCCTGGGCATTTTGCACATCGGCCTGGGCGGTGCTGATCTGGCTACCGGTGCTGATCGAAGTAATGGGCACATTTACTTCCGCCGCCTTGGCGGCAGCAACCGCATTATCGTAATCAGCCTGCGCCTGATGCATAGCCACCTGATAATCCTTGGGATCTATTTGCACCAGAATGGTCCCGGCTTCCACGTACTGGTTGTCCGACACCAGCAGATTTTGCACATGGCCGGCGATGCGGGCGCTCACGGGATTAATATGGCCATCCACCTGTGCGTCGTCAGTATCTTCGTAGCTGGTCAAATAGCGCCAAACGAAAAAACCAACCACAAGCAGCACAATGATGCCGATGATCATGAAAACGCGGAGGCGCGGATTGCGGGTTGCCAGCCGTTTGCGCCAGCGCAAATCATGCTCGGCGGCAGGTAGCGGCGCATGTGGAGCTTCACCTTCCATCAGAGGCGGGTTCGGTTTTTCGTCGGTCGTTTGCGTCATGGCTTCCTGTTTTGTAAGTAGAGCCGCACTCCCTGTTCGGCAAAGCCCATGGCTTTGGCGAGTTCCACTTTGGCCACATTATGAGCATACAAGCTGGAGATGTATTGCTCGTTGGCCCCGGCAACGGTTTCCTGGGCCTGGACCACTTCCAGATTATCGGCAACGCCGGCCGCAAAGCGGTCGTGCGCCTGCTCCAATTCCTGATTGGCCAAATCTACCGAACTCTGGGCCACCTTTACCTGATCGGCAGCGGCTTGGAGATCCAGCAGCGCCGTTCGCACTTCGTAATCAATTTGCGCCCGCAGATTGTCCAGCTGCTGCCCGGCCTGGTGCAGGGCGGCGTCGGCTTCCAGAGCGTCTGCGTGGGACTTGTTTCCGGCAAAGATGGGGAAGCGCAATGTAGCCGAGGCCTGATATACCGCCTGCGGATTCCCGATGGTAATGGAGCTATCGCCGAAATTCGCATTGATATCAATCGTGGGGTAATGCTCGGCCCGGGCGGCGCGGCGGAAATGCTGGGCGGAGCGCACCTGTTGGATGGCAGCCTGGTAATCGGAGCGGCTGGCATAGGCGCGCTTCTCGGCCTCCTCAATTGTGATTCCGGTGAGGGGAGCGTAGGGGGTCTTTTCCGTCAATACGAATTGCTGGCCGGGAGGAAGGCCGATGATACGGCCCAGTGTCAATTTTTCTTTTTCGAAATTGTTACGCGCGATAATTAATTGTTGCTGCCGGGTCTGCATTTCTACTTGCGCGCGCAGCGTGTCAATGGCCGGAACCAATCCCGCTTTTTGCTCATCTTCGGATTTTTCATAGAGCGATTGGGCCGTTTTCAGTTGAGCATCGGCTGTTTCTACGCGGGCGTCGCCCGCGAGGACCTCGAGATAGGCATTGCCTACGGCAAGAACAACGAGATCGCGGGCATTTTTGTAATTCAATCCGGCGGCTTTTACATTTTCGGAGGCGCCGCGCTCGCGATAGAGTGCGTTCAGGTCAAGCACCGATTGTTTCAAATAAATTCTGCTGTCAAAAAAACCGAAGGGGCCAACGACGGAAGGAATCCCGGCGAAAGCGGGGCCGCTGAAGCGGAATCCCTGGGCCGCCAAATTGATTTTTGCCACGTTTTCGCTGGTAGCGGTGGTCAGGTTGGGCAGGAGCGCGCTGAGCTCTTTCCATTTTTGTCCACGCGCCGCCAGGGTGTTGTCGCTCTGCAGCAAAAGGCCCAGGTTATTTTTTAATCCGCGGTCGAGCACATTGGAAAACGAAAGCTGAAGCACCTCGTCCGTGGCCTGGCCCTGAGGAACACTGCCCATGAATGGGTTCTGCGCGGCGGAGTAATCTCCCACGGAGGGCGCGGTGGGTGCCCCGGAATTACCGGAGGATGATTCACCAGATTCGCTGGCGTTCCCTGACATCTGCGCGGCGGCTGGAAATGCAAAACATGCCGAGATGCAAAATGCGCAGAACATAATCACAACCACTGCGGGCCTGTTTGTTTGCAATGGATTCATCGTGCAGTCGGAGAAAAGCAGTCTCTCCCAATAAGAAACGGAAACCAAGTAGCCGGCGTTTTATCTAGATTCACTTTGGCGCACTTTTGATGCAGATGAAGAAGATAAAAGTTTCACCCGGTAATGATCCCGGACGCTCTATTATCGCGCACGGGCCAGAGTCCGGTATCTGAAGCAGTCCACGAAATGATCGTTGACCAGTCCCGTGGCCTGCATCAGGGCATAGCAAATTGTAGAGCCGACAAAATTAAATCCGCGCTTTTTCAGGTCTTTGCTCATTGCATCGGATTCCGACGTGCGCGCGGCAACATGGTTGGCCGACCGCGGCGCATTCACAATGGGCTTGCCACCGACAAAATTCCAGAGATATGCATCGAACGAGCCGAACTCCGCCTGCACCGCGAGAAATGCGTTTGCATTTCTTACCACTGATTCTATCTTGAGGCGGTTGCGCACCAATCCTTCGTCGCGCAGCAAGCTTTGCATCTTCCTCCGGTCATAGCGGGCGGCGCGCTGAGGATCAAATCCGTCGAGGGCGCGGCGGTAATTCTCGCGCTTTTTGAGAATTGTGTCCCAACTCAGGCCGGCCTGCGCTCCTTCCAGCACGAGAAATTCAAACAGAACGCGGTCATCGTGGCAGGGCACGCCCCATTCTTCATCGTGATAGCGGATTGCGAGTTCATTGCGGGCCCACGGGCAGCGGACGAGGGCAGCGGTTTTTCTGCGGACGGAAATGGTGCTACTCCAGCGATTTCGGGTCAGACAAGTTTTTGGGAGACTTTTTATCCAGCAAATGGATCAATGTGGCCGCCGCAGGAGGGGCCTTCACTTTTCCCTGCCGCAGTATTTCTTTGGCGCTGACGTCACGTCCATATAATTTGCGGTTGGCGCGGTTGTCCGGGCGGAGAGTTGAGCCTTCCAGTGAGACTCCGGCGAACAGTCCCCGGGAACGCGAGTAGGAGAGAATTTCCGCGCGCATCACGACATCGGTTGCGCCGGTTGCATCACGGCCCTTCGGTCCGGCAGCGGCGGCGGCATCGGCACCTAGTTTAACCTTGCTGCCCATTAAAGATTCCGCTCCGCGCGGATTCATAATCAGCAATACGAAATCGGTGGCCTGGCCGCCCAACTGGAAACCGATGTTTCCGCCCTCCAAGGCATACAGCGCCGGAGCGGTCCACGGCCCCTTGAAATGCTCTCCGCTGCGGCAGGTCATGACGCCGCGGCCATAGCTGCCTCCAATACCGATGGCCAACTTCTTGACCGACGGCAACACGATGACGCACTCAGCGCGGTTCAGTAGGTCCGCAGGTATGTCGTCGGGAATGTTCAGGATTTCTTTGAGCACAGTTCCTGCGTCCTGTACACGGTCAGCTTCTTTGGAGTCGTTTGCAAAGGCTGCAGGCAGGCAAAACGACAGCAAAAACAATAGGGCTAGAAACTTCCGCATCGTGACCTCCAGTTACCGGGGGTAAGTAAAACATCTTAAATCAATCCCGGAGAGAAGCACTCATATTCAAGTAATAATTTCGCAAACCAAAAAGGCTAAGCCTCTGACAATGCGGGCGGTTGCCTGAGGTGAGGATTCCCTATGACCAAACGAGTGCTCCTTTTGTAACTTGGCAGGGTCAAAGGTCTCTCCTACAGTCAATGCTGCAGGAATTGCTCCCGAAGCATTGGCCCTTGAGTTGCATCAATATAGGTGGGCCACTGTTAGCCGTGGCAATTGATGAATTTTTTGGACGGTATGAGCATGAAGTACATAGCTGGATTGCTGTCGTCTCTGGTGATTGTGGCGGTAGCAAGCGCCGGCATGGCGTGGGGGCAGGCGAATCCCGCAACCCTGAATAGCGCTTTTGTGTCGAATACCGGTGTGGATTCCTCAGGCCCTGGGGATTCCTTGCTGGTAATCCGGAAGCGTGTATCCGAAGTAGATCTTCTTCTTACCGCTACCGACAAGCACGGCCGGTTTGTGCAAAATCTGAATGCGAATGATTTCAAAATTCTTGACGATCACAAGCCGCCCGAGGCAATCGTAAATTTCCGCCGCGACACAGACCTTCCTCTTGAACTGGGCCTGCTTTTAGATACCAGCGGTTCGATAAAGAGCCGATTTGATTTTGAAAAAGACGCTGCCATTGGCTTCCTGCAGCACACGATTCGTCCTAACTTTGATTCGGCCTTTGTGGAAGGATTCAGCCGGAAAGCTGATTTGAGCCAGGACTTCACAGACAATATGCAGAGCCTGGCTGCCGGAGTGCAGAATTTGCGGGCCGGGGGTGGAACCGCGTTATATGACGCGATTTACCGCGTTTGCCGTGACAAATTATCCAAAGAAAAATCGCTTCGCCCGGCGCGCCGCGCGCTGATTGTTGTCAGCGATGGCGAAGATAACCAGAGCCAGGTGACTGAGGCCCAGGCCATTGCCATGGCGCAACGGGCACAGGTCATCATCTACACGATTTCCACCGATGACAGCGGTTTGATTCTTCGCGGCGACTATGTTCTGCAGCAGATCGCGGAATCCACCGGGGGACGGGCATTCCTTCCCTACAAGCTCAAAGACATTAAAAGCTCGTTTGATTCCATACAGGACGAGCTTCGCAGTCAATATGTAGTTTCCTATCGTCCGGCGGATTTTGACGCAAACGGCCGCTACCGCCCAGTCGAAATCCTGTCACAGAAGAAAGACATCCAGTTACGCGCGCGCAAAGGCTATTACGCTCCTTCGGAATAAATCTCTCCTCCGGTTTCCCGCCTTCTTTAATCCATTGCTGCTAAGCCGCTGATACGAAGTCCTTGATACTCTTTATGCTTGGGCGGCATCTCTGCCTGCTGTTGGACGCATCACATGGGAAAGTAGCCATACACTTTTATGGGCAATATGACGGCCAGCTTGACAGGCTATCCGTCAGATGTTTAAGTAGTTATTTATTTTTTCCCAGTTCTGGTGACCAGTTTACAAACGGTTTCGCGCTTTGCGGGCCGGGTGATTCAGCTGCGCCATTTTTCTTCTCTCTCCATGATGGAATCGGGAACCCGGAGGATTTCGTGAATTTGAAGCGCTATCGAATGGGTAAATTCTGTTCGCCGAACGGCTCTTTCGCCGCCATAGTCGTTGCTCTGGCGGCATTGGCGTTTGGCGCAGGGCTGCATGCATTGCCACTTTATGCGGCTTCCCCGGCGCAGAGCGGAACCCTTCATCCTGCATCCTCTTTACAGAAAGCCCAGCTTCTTTATGAGCGTCTGCCTCTCGTTTTTGAAGCCAACCGGGGCCAGACCGATCCACAAGTGAAATATTTAGCGCATGGCAGCGGCTATGGACTTTTTCTGACCAACCATGGGGCTGTGCTCACGTTGCACTCAGCGCAACAGGCTTCCATTGTTCGGATGGGATGGGGGGGCGCAAACCCTGGCGCCATGGCGAGTGGCGTGGAAGAGCTGCCGGGCAAGAGCAATTACATGATTGGGAACGATCCGGCGAAGTGGCACAGCAACGTTCCGCTATTTGCCCGTGTGCGTTATGCCAATGTTTATCCAGGAATTGATCTGGTGTTTTATGGCAGGCAAGGGCAACTGGAGTATGACTTTCAGGTGGCCCGCGGAGCAGACCCGGCGAAGATCAGTCTGGATTTTTCCGCCAGCGGCCCATTGATGCTGACCCATGGCGGCGATCTGACACTGAAGACATCGGCCGGCAAGGTGCTTCTGCATGCCCCGCAGGTATACCAGGAAGGTGATGGGGCGAAGCACGCGGTAGCTGCACACTTCGTAGTGCACGACAAAAAAGTTGGCTTTGCGCTGGGCCCATACGATCACAGCCGCGCACTCATCATTGACCCCGTTATCAGCTACTCAACGTTTCTGGGAGGCAGCGGAGATGAAGCCTGCTCGACGATCTCCGGCACTGGGGCGCCGGTTCCGGGCTGTCCGGCGATTGCGGTGGATCCGGCGTCGAACATCTACATTGCCGGTTCGACTACTTCGACAGACTTCCCAACTACTGCCACGCCGCTCCAGGCAGCGCTGGCCGGAACGGCAAATGTTTTTGTGACGAAGATCAACCCCGCGGCCACGGGCAATGCGCAACTGGTATTCTCAACTTATCTTGGCGGAGACGGTAAAGACCTTCCCGCAGGCGTTGCTGTGGGCCAGGGATCCACGGTGGTAATAGCAGGCACGACCAGCTCGAGCAATTTTCCAGCGGCCAATGGCTTCCAGACCGCGCCTGTGAGCGCGGGCAATCACGTGTTCGTTACGGAACTGGATTCGAACGGCACCGGACCACTTTACTCGACTTACCTTTCCAGCAGCGGAACCGATACGGCGAGCGGGCTGGCGTTGGACCGGAACGGAAATGCCTACGTACTGGGGATAACCAACGCTCCGGCGGGAGACTTTCCGACCACGACCAATGCGTTCCAGACGAAATCATTGGCCACCCAGCAATTTTTCGTGAGTAAAATTGCGCTGAGCCCACTGATCACCGGCACCTCCAGCCTCGCATACTCCACATTTTTTGGTGGAGGAAATCCTTCAACCGGCGTAGTCACCGGCGGCGGAATTGCGATAGACACGACCAACAACATCTACATTACCGGTGGAACGAACTTCATAAACACACAGAACAGCGGGCAAACGATTCTCGGCACGGGGAACGACTTCCCCATCCTGAACGCCGCCCAGGTCTGTTTGGACACGCCGGTGAATCCTTCCTCCGGGTGCCCCAGCACCGGCGTGACCGCAACGGACGCATTTATTGCCAAGATTAACCCATCCTCCCCTGCTGGAGCGCAACTTGTCTACTCAACCTATATAGGCGGCAGCGGCGCGGACGTGGGATATGGAATTGCGGTAGACACCGGCGGGATCGCCTACATTACCGGGTCCACAACGTCTACGGACATTCCGATTCCTTCGGGAGTCACTCCATTCCAGAACTGTCTCGATACATTTCCTAATCCGGCCGCGCCGATTACCTGCAACACGGCGTTGACCAACATGGATGCATTTGTCGCGAAGTTCACCAATCCGGCGCTGATCACCGGCACGCCGACGCCGACCGCCTTGCAGTTTTTCACATACCTGGGCGGCAGCGGAGATGATGTGGGAACGGCGATCGCAGTGGATGCAACCGGCGGCGCAAATGTTACGGGATGGACCAAGTCGGCGGACTTCCCTGCCCAGAATGCGTTGCAGGGAACATTCGGCGGCGGCACAGATGCATTCCTCGCGCACATTGATACAACCGGCACAGGGAACACCGCGCAAGTGGATGCTTCCAGTTTCTTGGGCGGCAGCGGCAATGATGCGGGGACAAGCATTGCTCTCGATCCATTTGGGAATGTGAATCTGGCGGGAGAAACGGCCTCCGCAAACTTCAGTACCACCACTAATGCGGTGCAAACGGCATTGAAGGGGCCCAGCGATATCTTCGTTGCGTCGCTCGCTCCTGTAATCAATTTAGGCGTAACGGAAACTGTGAGCCCCACGCCGGTGGGAGTGGGCAACCAGGTAGGCTTCAGCTACACGATTACTAACAATGGAAACGACTTTGTTTCCGGGATTAATTTCACCGATATATTTGGCAACTCGAATCCGACATTTGCCTCAGCGACCGCGCCGGGCGGGTGCAGCAGCGTTGTGAGCGCGGGAACCGGCGGAGGCTCAGGAACTGTGACGGTGACGTGCGCAGTGGGATCGCTGGCTCCGAACACCTCGGCCCTTGTGACGGTGAACATGACCCCGAACTCCGCGGGAACGTTCAGCGACAACGGCACGGTAAGCGTTTTTGGGAGGAGCCAGACCTTTAAGCCTGCGGCTCCCCCGTCTGCCAGCGTGAATGACTTTACTCTTGCAGTATCGCCGGCAACAGCCACTGTGGTCGCGGGTGTTCCAGCGACGTTCCAGGTTGTAGTGGGCGCGAATGGACCGATCCCGAGCGCCATCTCGCTCAGTTGCAGTTCCGGACTGCCCAACCCGGGATCTTGCAGCTTTATTGGGACTAATCCAATTTCCAACATCAATACGGGCGGGCAGGTAAGCCGCAGCCTGGTGGTTGATACGACAGCGCGCGTCACCACGACTTCGCAATTGAGAAAGAACCGCGGAACGGAGATATTTTATGCGGCTTCACTTCCGCTGTGCGGACTTACGTTCTTCGGTATGAGTCTGGGCGATTCGAAGCGGAGAAAGCGGCTGATGGCAACGTTGTTAGGAGCCGGATTCCTGGTTCTGATCGCACTGCAACTTGGCTGCGGATCGAAAGGAACAACCACGCTGACCACAGGAACGCCAGCGGGCACTTATAACATTACGGTGAGCGCCGTTTCCGGCAGCGTGACCCACACGCAGGTAATCACGCTGGTTGTGCAGTAATTGCGGAGAGATTTTGTGACGGCTATACTGAGTAAGTAGCACAGGCGATGGAGTTCGCCATAACCGCCGGATGATTTTATAGACCTTCCGGCTGATAACTCCTACGAATTTTGTAGGGAGAACTCCATCGTGGCCGAAACTCTAAACAACATTCTTGTCATTTCCTTAGGCGCGATCTTCGGCGCCAATGCCCGTTACTTCATGAGCCGGTACGCGGCCAAACTCCTTGGCCCGGCGTTTCCCTTTGGCACGTTGATGATCAATGTGATCGGCAGCGCAATTGTTGGATTTTTCATGATATGGACAACGGAGCGCGTATTGGCTGATCCGCGCTGGCGGTTGCTTGTGGTGGTGGGATTCTGCGGGGCTTTCACCACTTTTTCCAGCTACGCCTACGAAAGCATGGCTTACGTCGAACAAGGACAATGGCATCTGATGGCAGCCAACATTCTGAGCAACAACATCCTCTGCCTGCTGGGCGCGGTGGCGGGCATGGCACTGGCGAGGGTGGTATAGAATGGCGAACAATATGGCAGTGCAAGTTACGATGTATCTTCACGAAGAAGACAAATGGCAGAAGCGGCCGCTGCATATAGAAATCCTGAATTTTCTTCGCGAAGAAAATGTTTATGCGGCGACGGTCGCGCATTGCGTTGCCGGATTTTTAGGGCGCCAGCGCGTGAAAACCAGCCATCTGGTGGATGCGGGCGGAAAACTGCCTGTGGTCCTCACATTTGTAGATAAAGAAGAACATGTGAGCCGCGTATTGCCAAAACTGAAAGAGATGGCTGCCCACCGGCTGATCGTGCGCGAGGAAGTCATCATCGAACAGGGCAACCTGGAATAGCTGCCGCCTGGATTGTTCCTCTAAAGCTATTCCGTTATTCCCGCAAAAAGATCGTCCTCATTGGAG
>JAICKN010000146.1 GCA_025927855.1 Terriglobales bacterium | reverse complement strand
TGTGTTTTACCGGTGCGCGCGGGCGGAGAGCGATGCGGCGTACAGGAAATATCCGGCGCTGCCGGTGGTGATGTGCGCGGGGTACGAGAAGAAGATGGAGTAGTTCTGCTTTAATGTGTGGGCCGGGCAAGCTCGGGATTTCGGCGGCGGATTTGATCCCTGGCCCATCGCGTGGCGAAGTCGTAAGTCGTTTCCCATCCTGTCGTAAAGGGCGCGACAAGGATGGGGAAGCCGCGGGTCACCGCGCGGCGGCGGCGGAAGCTGGTACGGGCGCTGCTTGTTGCAGTTCGATTTCGAAGCCGCCAACCCATTTCGCTATCAGGTTATAGATTAGCGCGCCGATGAGACCGAGGATAAATCCCATGACGCCGTAGAAGATGGGAATCAGAATGGCGATGAGGATGACACCGATGGCTCCGAAGGCTGCGATGGGGTTATTGTGACTGCCTGAGTTGGCGAGAGCGCCGAGAGCGCCCATCAATCCGGCGATGAGCACGAATGGCACAAAAATAAGCGCGAGGGCTGCGTAGGTGCAGCCCATAATTTTTGCGACGGAGATGACGCCTACGGAGCGGACGACGTACATAAGGCCTCCTCGAAACGCGAGTGTTGCGAGGATTGTATCGTATGTGTCAAACGGTAGATTTAAGGCGCGATTGCGGGTGCAGCGCGGGTTCGTGTGAGAAAATAATGCTTCTTATAAATGGATGTGCGGAGAAGCTGCCGGACGTCTGTTGCAAATTTTCACAGCTTAAATTTTCCTGGAGAAAAGACGCCATGAACTACCGCCCGTTGGGCCGGACAGGATGGAATGTTGCGGAAATCAGCTTTGGCGCGTGGGCGATTGGAGGTGCGTGGGGCAGCGTTTCGGATGCGGAATCGCTGGCGGCGCTGGATGCGGCAATTGATAGCGGCGTGAATTTTATTGATACCGCCGATGTTTATGGCGATGGGCGCAGCGAGCGGCTGGTGGCGCAGCTCAAGAAACAAAGAAAAGATGAAATTATTGTCGCAACAAAAGCGGGCCGCCGGTTGCCGAAGCAGACCGTGGAGGGCTACAGCCGCCAGAACCTGGCGGCATGGATTGAAGACAGCCTGCGCAATCTTTCGACGGATGCGATTGATTTGCTGCAATTGCATTGTCCACCGACCGCGTTGTACGATCACGCGGAAATTTTTGGCATGCTCGATGATTTTGTGAAAGCCGGGAAGCTCCGCTTTTATGGCGTGAGCGTGGAAAAAGTAGAGGAGGCGCTGAAGGCGATTGAATATCCAAATGTGCAGACGGTGCAGATCATTTTCAATTGCTTCCGGCAGCGTCCGGCGGAGGTGTTCTTTCCACGGGCGAAGCAGAAAAAAGTGGGAATTCTGGCGCGGGTGCCGCTGGCGAGCGGAATGCTGACGGGCAAGCTGCGCGCAGATTCAAAATTCGCCGCTGACGATCATCGGAATTTCAACCGGCACGGAGAGGCTTTCGATGTAGGAGAGACTTTTTCCGGAGTGGATTACAACACGGGGCTGGCCGCAGTAGAAGAAATTCGACGGCTTCTGCCGGCGGACGTTTCGATGACGCAGTTCGCGCTGCGCTGGATACTCATGTTTGATGCGGTGAGTTGCGCGATTCCGGGAGGAAAGCGTCCGGAGCAGGTCAAAGAAAATTGCCGGACCCCGGAGTTGCCCGCGCTGACGCCCAAAACAGTGGCAGAAGTGCATCGCATTTACGATGAGAGGATACGTCCGCTGGTGCATAACCGATGGTAGCCCGCAAATAGCTGCTTGATACGACATCGGCGGAAAACAGACGAGAGCCAACGGTTGACATGGTTTGCCAACCACGGACAATTGCGTTGCCTTCGAAGTGCGCTGCTAACGCGGGCTTATAGGGAACCAGTCTGGTGCATCAGGCCGCCATCAATTACGACGGTTGTGCCAGTGATGTATGCGGCATCATCAGATGCTAAATAGCAAACCAGCTTTGCAACTTCTTGCGGCTCGCCAACCCTGCCCAACGGAATCTCCCGCATAAGCGCAAGCTTTTTCTCAGGATTCGAGAGCGTACGTTTGTTGATCGGAGTCTCGATCGCGCCTGGGGCTACATTCACAATGTTGATTCCGTACGGAGCGAGCTCGATCGCGAGATCGCGGCAGAGCATACGCAGGCCGCCCTTCGCGGTGCAGTACACTGAGTAGCCCGGAAATGGCAAATCTTCGTGAACCGAGGAAATATTGATGATCGTTCCTTTCTTCCGCTTCGCCATGTCCCGCGCCGCCGCCTGGGCGCAGAGGAAAGGGCCCTTAAGGTTCACGCCGATCACGGCATCGAACTCGCTTTCAGGCTTTTCGAGGAACGGCGTCTCTTTCTCGATGCCGGCATTATTTACCAGCACATCAATGCGCCCCAGCTGCGAAACAGTTTGAGAAATCATGCGTTGGACTTGATCGAACTTTGAGACATCCGCCTCAATCGCAAGCGCCGCGCCATGGTCGGTCTCAATTTCGCGGACAACTTCCTGGGCTGCATCTGCTTTGCCAATGTAGTTAACGACGACATTGGCTCCTTGCCGCGCGGTTTCGATCGCGATTGCGCGGCCAATCCCGCTGGAGGCGCCGGTTATCAGGACAACTTTGTCTTTTAACGATCTGTATGTATTCGCTTGCTCGACGTTTGCTGTAATCGTGCTCATCTGTCACCTCGTTAGTTAGATGCCTGCCTCAGGGCTGTAAAACTGATGATCTTCGCGCCAGCCAAACCGGCCCTCGCCGATGTTCCTGGATATACAGCCCGCTGCGGATCAGCAAGGCTACGAATAGCAGATTTCAGAAATGCAATGCCCGCAGCCAGAGTGGGAAATCCAGAGGAGGCACACTATGCCGCACCTAAACGAGCGCCCGGTTGTTCGACTTCAACTTTGATGGAGCCGCTATTCTTGACAGTATCCACCTGGAGATTTCCGTCATGAGTGCGCTCGAAGTGGAGATCAATCACGCTGTCACCGATCTTGATTCGTCGGAGATACAATTCGTCGACAGACTCCGGAAGTACCGGGCGAATCAGGCGCAAACGTTTGTTGAAAGCGTCAGCCGTGATTCCAAGGAGGCTCGCCATCATGAACGGAACCGAGCCGGCAGCCCAGGCCTGCGGATGGCAGGCCACGGGATAGCGAACTGGAAGCACGAATTCATGCTGCGAGAAACCTCCGAACACCTCGGGCAGTCGCGCATGCTCAAAGTATTCCCCTGCCTTAACAATTGACTCCAGAACCCGAACCGCGGGTGCATCGAATCCGTAGCGCCGGAATCCGGCAGCAATAAAAGAATTGTCGTGCGGCCAAACTGTCCCTAAGTGGTAGCCAATCGGATTATAGCGCCGCTCTTTCTGTGACAGTGTGCGGATCCCCCAGCCGCTGAACATGCCGTCACCAGAGAGCTGGTCCACAACCGCCTTTGCCTTGTCGTTATCAATAATCCCCGTCCAGAGCGCCTGCCCCGGGTTCGAGCTGATTACGGCAGCGGGCTTGTCACCCTTCTGCAAGGCAATGGCGTAAAAGTTCTTGCTCTTAACCCAGAAATCGCGATTGAAGTTCTTCTTGAGATCTGCGCTTTGACGCCGAAGCCGGTCTGCGGTCTCGTTATCGCCGGCGCGGGCATACAGATCGGCGATCAGCCGCTTCGCGCGGTAAACATATCCCTGCACCTCGACCAACGCGATCGGCGGCGTAGCCAACGATCCATCGGAGTTCATGACCGAATCGCCTGAGTCTTTCCAACCCTGGTTTCCCAACCCTTTGTTGGATTTGCTTGCGTAGGACAAATACTTTCCACCCGGATCAGCTCCGCCGTGGTCTATCCAGTGAAGCGCTTGCTCGACATGCGGGCGAACATCGTTGAACAGGCCCAAGTCTCCAGTCCAGTTCGCATGCTCGCCTATAAGAATCAGAAATAGAGGAGTCGAATCGACCGATCCGTAGTACGGCGTTTGCGGAATTTCATTTAGATTGGCAAGCTCTCCCCGTCGGAGTTCGTGCAGGATTTTGCCCGGCTCTTCATCACGCCAGTCGTCATTTTTGGTCCCTTGATACTTCGCGAGCAGGCGGATGGTGTCTTCGGCAATTTTCGGTTCGTATGCGAGAGTCTGGAGGGCGCTGATGATGCTATCCCGCCCGAACAGCGCTCCGTACCAGGGCAAACCTGCAGCGAAATAGTGGTGGCCGTCGAGCTTGCTCTTTAAGATTCCAAGGTCAAGCAAGCTACGCTGCATCACCCGGTTCAGCTCAAGACTGCTCGAATGGGCCTCTGCGTAGCCCGAGAGCCATTCGTGTGACGTCCGGTCAATTCCTTGCGCAACGTCGTCTGCCTTCGACTGGAGCCGCTTGCCAAATGGGGTTATTTCCCGCGTTTCGATGATCTGGAAGGAAATTTCTAGCCGTTGCCGCTCGCCCGCGTTCAACGGGAATTTATATTCCGCTGATCTGGCTGTAGACTTGGCCGGGCGCGGGTCGAAATGCACCTCAGTCCGGCGAAGAACGCCGTCTGCTCCGGAATAGCTCAGAACCAGAACCCCATCGTGCCATTCCGGCTTGTGTTGCTTTCCAGTCTTTTTAGGATGAAGCCCGCGAATCTCGAATATGTCTTCAAAATGGGATTGGAAGTCGAACGATAGCGGCAGCTCGTGCGGTTTAACGTCGTAGTTCTCAATCGTAATTACGTCGTGTACTATGAGCCCGGTTCCGTCAATTACACGCTGCAAATGCACGCCAAAAGTCTGGACCGGAACGGTTTTGCCCTCCCCGACCTGCAACTCCTCATTGGTGAGCTCGAATTCGGCAATTGACCCACGGTTTGCGGTGGATACGAGAACATTGGGCGGAGTGCCGGCAAATTGAATACGGTAGCCATCAAGGTATCTGCAATCGTGATAGTAAAGGCCAAACCCGTCCTGATTGTCAGCGGGTAATCCGCCATTCTTTTGGGAAAGGAAGAAAATGTCGGCGGCTTTAGTTACCACGGCCCTTGCGACATTCCGAGGCGCAGGGGAAGAGTCATAGTCGTGAGCCATATCGCACCGAGATACTTCTGTCTGATGCGGCGGGCTGGGCAAATGGTATCTGCTGTGGCGAAAATTCCGGGGACGAGGATGGAGTGCGCAGAGATGGAAGCAATGAGATTGGAGATTGATCCGGCCGATGAATCCGATAGCTTATGATGGACACTGACTGGTGCCCGTCTTTAGAGGTACGGAACTGCAGAACGACTGATTCTGCGCTCTCGATTAAGGATGCATTAGGATGATCCTGTGTTTTCCAGGCGCACAAATTGGAAGCTCGCGCTGAACCGCTTCACAGAGGCGCAACGGGAGTTCGCGGCGGGTGGTAAAGAGGCGCTCGACCTCACAGTTTCTAATCCCACGCGGGCTGGATTGCGCTACGACGAAGCAGCAATTCTGGATGCGCTGCGAAATCCGCGAAGTCTCGACTACGATCCGCAGCCGAAAGGTTTGTTGAGCGGGCGAGAAGCGGTTGCCGCCTACTATAAGGAACGAGGGGAGGCAGTTTCGCCGGATGCTTTGGTGCTCACGACGAGCACGAGCGAAGGCTATTCGTATCTTTTCCGGCTGCTGTGCAATCCGGGCGATGAAGTGTTGGTGCCCAAGCCGAGCTATCCGCTATTTGAGTTTCTTGCTGATCTGCAGGATGTGGAATTAGTTCCGTATCCATTGATCTATGACCACGGCTGGCTGGTGGATTGTGACTCGTTGCGGAAGGCGGCCAGCGAGCGTACGCGGGCGGTGGTTGTGGTGCATCCGAATAATCCGACGGGTTCTTATGCGAGCGCACAGGAAAGAGAAGAATTGAGCCGGTTTTGCCACGAGCGCGAAGCGGCGCTAATTGTGGATGAAGTTTTTTTGGACTACGCGCTGGAAGGGAAGCATGGCAGCTTTGTAACGGATGCGGATGTGCTGACCTTCACATTGAGCGGTGTTTCAAAAATTTCCTGCCTACCGCAGATGAAGATGGCGTGGATTGCGGCGAGCGGGCCACAACGCGAAAGAAATGGAGCGCTGGAGCGGTTGGAGATGATTGCCGACACCTATCTTTCCATGAATGCGCCGGTGCAACTTGCGGCTCCGGTATTGCTTGATGCGCGAAAGACAATCCAGCCACAACTGCTAGGACGTGTGCGAACTAACCTGGCGGAGCTTGATAAACAATTGGCGTCGCAGAAAAATTGCGCGCGGCTCCAGGTGGAAGGCGGATGGTATGCGGTGCTGCGCGTGCCGGTGACGCGCTCGGATGAAGAGCTGGCGATTGCGTTATTGCAGGAGTGCTCCGTGCTGGTGCATCCGGGACACTTTTATGATTTTACGAATGATGGTTATTTGGTACTGAGCCTGATTACGCCGGAAGAAGAATTCCGGAAGGGAATTGAGCGGGGCTTGGCAATGCTGAATCGCTAAGCGAGCTTCGGCAAGCGGGCTGTAAACATTCCGTGCAGCCGTTATAATAATGAGATACCCACCTGCTGAAATTCTCTTCTGTGTGGGCCTCAGTCATGGATTTTAAACTCACCAGCGATTACCAGCCGCGCGGCGACCAGGGAAAAGCCATTGAAACGCTGACGCGGGCCATCTTTGACCGCGAGCAGCACCAGGTGCTTTTGGGCGTCACCGGCTCGGGTAAGACCTACACCATGGCCAAGGTCATTGAGCGGGTGAACCGTCCCGCGCTGGTGATGGCCCATAACAAGACGCTGGCCGCCCAGCTTTACCACGAGTTCAAGAGCTTTTTCCCGCGCAACGCCGTCGAATATTTTGTTTCCTATTACGACTATTACCAGCCGGAGGCCTATGTTCCGGCGGCAGATTTGTACATTGAGAAAGAAGCGACGATCAATGATGAGCTGGACAAGCTGCGGCTTTCGGCGACGCGCTCTCTGTTTGAGCGGCGGGATTGTTTGATTGTGGCTTCGGTGAGCTGCATTTATGGATTGGGCTCTCCGGAAGCGTATTACGGCATGTTGCTGCTTCTGGAAAAGGGCCAGAAGATCAAGCGGGAAGACATCACGCGCAAGCTGGTAGAAATTTTGTATGAGCGTACGGACGGGGAGTTCCGGCGAGGCACGTTCCGGGTGCGCGGTGACGTGATTGAAATTTATCCGACGTATGATGACATGGCCTACCGCATCGAGCTGTGGGGAGATGATATTGAGTCGCTCTCGCAGATTGATCCATTATTTGGAACGGTCAAACAGAAATATGCGCGGCTGACGATTTATCCGAAGACGCATTATGTGATGAAAGAAGAGACGCGCTCGAAAGCGGTGCAAACGATCAAGGAAGAGCTGGCGTGGTGGGAAACGGAGTTGCAGAAGCAGGGCAGGTTGGTAGAGGCGCAGCGCGTACATCAGCGGACGATGTTTGATTTGGAGATGATTAAGGCCATGGGATTTTGCCATGGCATTGAAAATTATTCGCGGCATTTTACGGGAAGGTTGCCGGGAGAGCCGCCGCCAACGCTGCTGGATTATTTTCCGCGCGATTACCTGATGTTCATTGATGAATCGCACCAGACGGTTCCGCAGTTGCATGGCATGTATCACGGAGACCGCTCGCGCAAGGAGACGCTGGTGGAGTATGGATTCCGTTTGCCTTCGGCGCTGGATAACCGTCCGCTGACGTTTGAAGAATTTGAGCACCGCATGAACCAGATAGTTTATGTTTCGGCGACGCCGGGGCCATACGAGCTGACGAAAGCGGCGGGAGTTGTGGTGGAGCAGATCATCCGGCCCACGGGACTGATTGATCCGCCGGTGGAGATAAGGCCGGTGAAGGGCCAGATTGATGACCTGCTGCACGAAATCCGCGATCGGGTGGCTAAAGGCGAGCGTGTGCTGGTGACGACTTTGACCAAGCGCATGGCCGAGGACCTGGCGGAATATTACAGCGAGGTGGGCGTGAAGTGCCGCTACATGCATTCGGAGATTGAGACGCTGGAACGGGTGAAGATTTTGCGCGATCTGCGGAAGGGCGAGTTCGATGTATTGATTGGCATCAACCTTCTGCGCGAAGGGCTGGATTTGCCTGAGGTTTCGCTGGTGGCGATTTTGGATGCGGACAAAGAAGGCTTTTTGCGCTCGGCGGGATCGTTGATCCAGACGATTGGCCGTTGTGCGCGGAATTTGAATGGCCGGGCGGTGCTGTATGCGGACCGGATGACCGATTCGATGAAGAAGGCGATCGGAGAGACCGACCGCCGGCGCGCCATTCAGCAGGCATACAACCAGGAGAATGGAATCACGCCAGAATCCATTGTGCGGCCATTGGAAATGTCACTGGCGAAGATTTTGGAAGCGGACTATGCTGAGGTCGCAATCGAAAGCGCGGAAGGTATGCCGGAATTCAAGTCGCAGGAAGATTTGGATGCTTACATCGCCAAGCTGGAGATGGAGATGCGTGAAGCGGCGAAGCGGTTTGAGTTTGAGAAAGCGGCGAAGCTGCGGGATACGATCAAGGAATTGAGGACAAAGGAGTTTTTGTTTGCGT
>JAICKN010000159.1 GCA_025927855.1 Terriglobales bacterium | reverse complement strand
CGAACTCCGCATAGCGGCCGGACATGGTGTCATATTCCAGGCCGCGCTCGCTGCCCTGCGCGTCGCCCCCGCCGTTGCTGATGGAAATGGCGATCATGACCGGGACGCGATGCTCGGCACTGAGATTGTCGAGCGCGGTGAACAGCACAGTGTCAGGCCCATCCGCGCCAACTATGAAAGGCGCGGCTGTGCCGGGAACATATTGCTTGGGAACATAAACCGTCACCTTGCGCGTATAAGGAGCCGGATGGCTCGTAGTCACGATGAGCTTGGCGGGATTTTTCGGGTCAGGCGTGCCGAAGGTACCTTTGTCCCGCGCGATGCCGGGATAAATTTTGCTGTCTTCGGAGCGCATGGTGAACTCATGCACATCGCCTTGCGGCACGCCTTCATGCACGGACATCTCCGGCGCGGCATTATGCGTAGGGCCAATGATGAAATTTCCATCTGCATCCGCAGGAGGCACCACGCCATCGGGCAGCTCTTTGGCTTGGACGTAGCCCGGAGTATGCGGATCGCGAATGGGAGGCGTAGAGCGAGGTGTTTGAGCCGAGGCGGAGCCAACAATAAGGGCCGCACACAGGAAGGCGGAAACGCTGCATTTGGAAATGTTCATCGTTAGTTTTTCATCTTGGCGGCAATTGCCGCATTCTACAATTACGAATCAGAGAATTACTACGGCCTGCTGCGCTGCATCTCCCGGTAGGCTTCGCTCTTCGAGATTCCCCGCTCTTTGGCCACGGCTTTTAATGCGGCTTTCTCGTCGAGCTTTTGTTCGGCCATGACTTGCCGCACGCGCCCGCGAATGCTCTGCTCAGGTTCCGGACTTGCGTGGCTTTGCGCTGTTTTGCCGATCAGCAGCGTGATCTCGCCTTTTACTTCTCCGCGAGAATTTAGCTCCGCCAAAATTTGCGCCGCCGGGCCGCGCAGAAATTCCTCATGAATTTTGGTCAGTTCACGCGCAATGACCACAGGCCGCGAAGCGCCCAGAGCTGCGACAACATCTTCCATGGTTTCTTTGAGGCGATGCGGGGCCTCATAGAAAAGATCGGTATGGACAGAACTTCGAAGAGCTTCCAGAATTTTTCTGCGCTGGCCGCTTTTGGGCGAGAGGAATCCGTGGAATCGAAAAGAATCTGTGGGCAGGCCGCTCGCGGCCAAAGCGGAAATCATGGCCACGGCCCCCGGAATTGGCACAACTTCGATTCCATTTTTCACTGCAAGCGCCACAACACGAAATCCCGGATCAGAAATTCCCGGCATACCGGCATCGGTCACGAGTGCAATGCGCTTTCCCGATTTCAGTTCCCGCACCAATTCTTCCGCGCGGCTGGCTTCGTTGTGCTCGTGATAGCTGACGGCGCGCGTTGAAATTCCGTAGTGATTCAGCAGTTTTTGCGTTTGCCGGGTGTCTTCACATGCAATCAAGTCGGCTTCTTTCAGCACGCGCAACGCACGGAGGGTAATATCTTCCAGATTGCCGATGGGGGTGGCCACCACATAAAGAGCCGGCGGTAAAGGAGGTTTGTCACGCGTTGGCGTATCCGGCGTCACGCAAGGGAGTCTACACCAGAGGATTGCGTTCGAGGGCAGCGACAATCTGCTGTATGAAAAATGCAGATTCCTCACTTTGTTCGGAATGACGAAGCAACTAGCATCAATCTCGCCAAAATTGACGCAATTTTCATTACCTCCTAGAATCAAATGCACGGAGTTCCTACTTTTTCACATGCCACTCTACGAATATCAGTGCAAAAAATGCGGTCACCGGTTTGAAAAGATCCAGAAGTTTTCAGATAAGCCGGTAAAAAAATGCCCCGACTGCGGCGGCCCGGTGGAGCAGGTGATCTCCGCGCCAGCGGTGCAATTCAAAGGCTCAGGCTGGTATGTGACTGACTACGCGAAGAAGTCTGGAGCTTCTTCGAGCTCTTCTTCTTCGAGCAATGGGGATTCGGCGAAGACCGAAACAAAATCGGAGTCCAAGTCAGAAACAACCGCGAAGAAAGAAACGCCCAAGGCAGAGAGCAAGAAAGCCGAAAAGAAGTAGTTCTGCACAGCTCCGCTTCTGCCAGCCTGGTTTTTGCAATCGCATCAGATTTCTTACTTATCTCCACATCATGTCGTAGCCCAGAGTGTTCAGAATGTGATTTTCAAATTCGTATTGGATAATCTGGTAAAAGTTGTTGCCTTGAAATTCCCACGAGGCTGCGTACTGGGTATACGGATGTTGATAGAAGGAGAATGCCGCCGCGTAACGGACGTTGCAGGGGACGGGGCAGGCAATCAGCCCGGTAGGATCGGCGCGTTCGGTACCGGTCTCGGCAAAGAGTTTGCTGGAAGAAATGTCAGGCTCAGCCTGCACGGCTATCTGGTGTGGCTGGATGCTCAGCGCGCGGGAATCGCCGGGCAGTGTATGAGGCAAAGTGCCGGGGTAAAGAGAGCGCTGCAAAGGATTCAAGTCTACCTGCTGCGCGATGTTCTGCTGAGCGGCCTTCCAAATGGCCCGGAGTTCTTCATCCGAATGATTGGTCTGATTGATAAAGCCGATTTCGTCCCCGCCGGAAGACGGACTCAGTGCCGCCCCGCCGCAGGCGGTCATGAGGCACAGAATTACCAAGCCCTGTAAACCTTGTTGAATCCGGCGCATTCTGCTCACAGCTCTGTGTAGTTCGAGTACATGAAAGCATCGGTAGAAGCGCGGCAGAGCAGCATGGCCACTGGAGAATCCAGCGTTGTTGGCCTTCTGTCACCTCAAGTGCGGGGGTGAATCTTTTCCAGGCCCCGGGCATCCAACAGCTGCCAAGAAAGCAAGGAGCAAAGCCATGATGACGATTCGCAGAAGTGACGAACGCGGCGGCGGCGATTATGGATGGTTGAAAACGCAACACACATTTTCTTTCGATCAGTACTACGACCCAGAGTGGATGAACTTCCGCTCGTTGCGTGTAATCAATGAAGACTGGGTCGCTCCGGGAGCGGGATTTCCCATGCATCCGCACCGCGACATGGAAATCATCACCTATGTGCTGGAAGGAGCGCTCGAGCACGAGGACAGCATGGGAAATGGTTCCACTATTCGGCCGGGGGACGGGCAACGCATGAGCGCGGGCACAGGCGTGCGGCACAGCGAGGCCAATCCGTCCAAAACAGAATCCGTGCATCTGCTGCAAATCTGGATCATGCCGGACCGTCCCGGGCACGAGCCGGGATATGAACAGAAGGAATTTCCGGCAACCGAAAAACAAAACAAGTTGCGGCTGCTCGCTTCTCCCGATGGCAGCGATGGCTCGGTGACCATTCATCAGGATGCGAAGTTGTATGTTTCTTTGCTTTCCAGCGGGAAGGAATTGAAGCACTCGCTCGCTTCCGGTCGCTCTGCATGGCTGCAGGTGGCAAAAGGCGCGGTGGAGCTGAACGGGCAAAAGTTAAATCAGGGCGATGGCGCTGCGGTGCGCAATGAGCCGGAACTTGGGATCAAGGCTGCCGCAGATTCAGAAATTCTGCTGTTCGATCTGGCGTAATTGGGATTGCCTTCTCTCCGTATATTTGCTAGTAATTAAGCGTTTACCTTCGCGGGCAACAGCGAGGACTGGAGTGGTCTTTCCATGGCAATCACTAATGTGAACAATAGCGCGGCCACCGCGAGCGCGCCGGCTTCGACGAATAAAAGCGCGCTCGGGGTGGTCACCACATTGTTTTTCATGTGGGGCTTTCTAACCGCGCTGAATGACATCCTGATTCCGCATCTCAAGCCGATTTTCGACTTGAATTACGCGGAGGCGATGCTGATCCAGTTCGCCTTTTTTTCCTCGTATTTCATCTTTGCGATTCCCTCAGGAAAGATCATTGACGCGGTTGGATATCAGCGAGCAATGGTAATTGGCATCTTCACTCTAGGGATTGGTGCATTCCTATTTATTCCTGCGGCTATGATTGCCTCCTATCCTTTGTTCCTTGGCGCGCTTATTGTTCTTGCCGCAGGCATGACAGTCCTTCAAGTTTCCGCAAACCCATACGTCGCCGTCCTGGGGCCGCCGCGAACTGCCTCCAGCCGGTTAAATCTTGCGCAAGCCTTTAATTCACTGGGGACCACAATCGCGCCCTATCTCGGGGGATTGATCATCCTAAGCGCAGTCCCAAGCATGGATGAGATTCACCACATGGCTCCCAATGTATTGCAGGCATTTCGTGTTCATCAGGCTTCGTCGGTGAAACTGCCGTATTTCGGGCTTGGTTTGATTGCCGTAATCCTGGGAATCGCAATTGCATTGTTTAAGTTGCCGGTGATTTCCTCCGTGGAGCATCACAAGGGAGAAGTCACGGAAAGCATTTGGAAATATCGCCATTTGGTTCTGGGGGTCATCGGCATTTTTGCTTATGTCGGCGCGGAAGTTTCCATTGGAAGTTTCCTGGTGAACTATTTCAGCCAAAAAGAAATCGGCAATATTACCGAAAAAGTTGCTGCCGGCTATGTTTCGTTTTATTGGGGTAGCGCTATGGTGGGGCGGTTTATCGGCTCCGCTGTGCTACAAAAAATCCGAACCAACCTGATTCTGGGAACTGCCGCCGTGATTGCGTTTCTTCTGGTATGCGTCTCCATGCTTACTTTTGGCCATCTCGCCATGTGGAGCATCATTATCGTTGGATTGTTCAATTCGGTCATGTTCCCGAGTATTTTTACTTCTGGAATTGACCAACTCGGTCCACTAACAAGCAAAGGTTCTACATACCTCATCATGGGCATTGTCGGCGGGGCAATTCTTCCAGAACTCACTGGCGTCCTGGCCGATAAGATTGGCATTCATCATTCTTTCATTATTCCGGCTATCTGCTATCTCTACATCGTGTTTTACGGATTCGCCGGCTCGAAACCAAGGGGACCAGGAATTTCCGAAGCTGCCACCTTATAGGAACTTTTGATTTTTGACCCACTACAAATCTTTCCTGGCTTTTGTTTCTACGCTCCCGGCACTCCTCTGCAATAGAATTGAAGGCAATTACACGGCCTCATACGGAGCCAACGCTTGCTCAAAGTGGGATTGACCGGGGGTATTGCCGCCGGAAAAACTGCGGTTGGCGAGATGCTGACAGCGCTCGGCGCGCATGTGGTCCGCGCGGATGATATTGCCCACAACCTGCTACGGCCGGGAGAAGCCGTCTACGAGGAAGTCGTGCGGCAGTTCGGGGCGGGCATTTTGAACCCTGATAAAACCGTAAACCGCGCCAAACTGGCTGAACTTGCCTTTGGAGACGGCAGATCGAAAACCTCACGCATCGCAGAGTTGAACAAAATTATCCATCCTGCCGTAATTCAAAGGCAGGAAGCGTGGATGGAAGAAATTGGACAACGCGATCCTTCCTCGATTGCGGTGGTCGAAGCCGCTTTGCTTCTGGAGGCCAGGGCCGGGAAGCGGTTCGACCGCCTGATTGTAGTGACGTGCACCCCAAAACAGCGCATCCAACGGTTCGCGCAACGGCTGGGGATCAACCCGGAGACTGCTCGCAGAGAGGTGGAACGCCGCATGGCGGCCCAGCTTGCCGATCAAGAAAAGATCAAAGCAGCGGATTATGTAATAGATAACTCCGGCCCGCAGGCGCAGACACGCGAGCAGGTGGGAAAGATTTATGCTGAACTGGCAGGGATTGCCGCCGCGAGAAAGAAAGCCTGATTGCTCTTGCCATTCCGGCTCCGGCATTTGGCGTTCTTTTGGCGTTCCTTCCTGCTCGGGGCGGAATATCTGGCACACTGGAAGCTGTAAAACCATCATGAGAGCGAATGCATGAGATTCATTAGACCCATCCTTCTGGCGTTGGTTCTGGCGGGCACATTCTTTTACTTCACCACCTACCGCAACGGGCATGTGCTGCCGGTGAACTGGAACCTGGTGCGGCGCCCCCAAAAAGTGGAGATTACTGAGGCGGCCAGCAGCGAGCCGATAGATTCGGAAGAGCAGAACAACATTTCGGTCTACCGGAAAAATATTCCGTCCGTCGTCAACATCACCTCGCGCGCGGTCGCTTTCGATTTCTTTTACGGGCTGGTCCCGCAGGAAGGTCAGGGATCGGGCTTCATTATTGATAAAGACGGACATATCTTGACCAATTATCACGTTGTGGCCGATGCCCGCTCCGTCGAGGTCACGCTGCACAACCGCCGCAAATATCACGCCACGGTAATCGGCACCGACCCTTCACATGACCTCGCAGTCATTCAGATAAGTGCACCGAACCTTACTCCGGCGGTGCTGGGCGATTCCAAGCATCTGGAAGTTGGGCAGAAGGTCTACGCCATAGGCAATCCGTTTGGCTTGTCCGGAACGTTAACCACGGGAATTGTCAGTTCTATACGTCCGGTCCGTGAGCCGAACGGGCCGATTATTGACGAAGCCATTCAGACCGATGCCGCCATCAATCCGGGTAATTCCGGCGGCCCGTTGCTGAATTGGCAGGGCCAGGTCATCGGCATCAATACCATGATTCTCTCAAGCGTAGGCCAAAGCGCCGGCATTGGCTTTGCCATTCCCATCAATACTGCCAAGGCCGTGCTCGGCGATCTGGTCACGCTGGGCCGGGTCCGGCGCCCTGCGCTGGGGATTCAAACCATTCCCATTACGCCAGAGCTGGCCGACCAGATGGGCCTGGCCGCTGATTATGGCCTGCTGATCGTAAGCGTTGTTCCCGGCGGCCCCGCTGACCACGCAGGGTTAAAAGGCGGAAGCGAGCGGGCATATTTGGGGAACTATCCCATAAAAGTCGGCGGCGATTTGATCGTAGCAATTGATGGCCAAAACATTCAGGACCAGCAGGACCTTGCGCATGTGATGAACAACCACCGCGCCGGCGATACCGTCACCGTGACCGT
Source organism: Terriglobales bacterium (assembly GCA_025927855.1). GTDB lineage: Bacteria > Acidobacteriota > Terriglobia > Terriglobales > Acidobacteriaceae > JAICKN01. Next base: position 842 of record JAICKN010000159.1, on the reverse strand, counting down.
CTACCGGGGCAAAAACAAAATGGACATCAAGGTCACTCTCGGCGAGGCGGGGCAGCGCGAGCAGCAGGTATAGACTTCAGTGGATAACTCCATTTGACGCAGGTTCCGCGCCTACGCTAGCCTCAAGAGTCCTCATACGACGTTATTTTCGCCACAGCAGGTGATTCACTCTCATGGCAATTGCAATCGTGGTAAGTAGCAGTTCCCGCGCAAAATCTCCCAAGGCGGTGGATTAAAGATGCTGAAAGCGATATCCACCCATGTGTATGTCAAAGAACGCTTGCATCCGGGATTGCTGGACGGCCTCGTCCGCGGCGGCGCGCAAGCGATTGAGATTTTTGCCGCGCGCCAGCACCTGGACTACGCCAACCGCAAGCAGCATGTGCGGGAAATTGCCGAATGGTTCCGCGAAAGCCCGGTGCCGCTGCACTCGGTGCATGCGCCCATGTTTTCCGATTATGAGTCCGGGCGGACCGGTTCACCGCCGGTGAATATCGCGTCGATAGACCGCGCGCAACGCATTGCCGCCATGGACGAAATCAAGCGCGCCATCGAGCTGGCCGAGCACATTCCCTTTAACTTTCTTATTCAGCATATTGGGCTGGCGGGAGAATCGTTCGACGAGCGCAAATTTGAGGCAGCGCTTACTTCTGTTGAGCACCTGCGCGCTTTTGCCAAGCCGCTGGGAGTTAAATTGCTGTTGGAAAATATTGCGAATGAATTGACTACGCCGGAGCGCCTAGTGGAATTTATACACACGAGCCACTTCGACGATGTGGGCATCTGCTTCGATGTGGGCCATGCGCACATGATGAACAGCGTAAGCGAAGCTTTTGAAATTT
>JAICKN010000041.1 GCA_025927855.1 Terriglobales bacterium | reverse complement strand
GCCGGAGAAATCCGGCCTTATTACTTTTTGAGGTGAACAACAGCTATTGGATGTGAATCAACTTGCCATTCGAATCGAGAGAGCCGTGCACCCGCACATGTTTGCCCTCATATTTCTGTACGACGTCCTGATGATCAATATCGTAATTTTTGCCGCTGGTGTCCTGCAGAACGTACTTATCGCCGGATTTCACAATCGTCCCTGTGAAAGTCTGCCCGCGTTGAGAGTCAGTGGCTTGGCTGCTAGGACTTTGCCCCGGCTGCGTCGCCTGGTTTGGCGGCTGTGCCTGGTCTGGCGGTTGTGCCTGGTCGGGTGATTGCGGCGGCATGGGTGATTGGTTCGGCGATTGCGGTTGTGCCATCGGTTGCTGCCCCGGCTGCTGGGCAGTGCCTTGAGCGCGGGCTCCTAGAGTTGCGAGTCCGAAAATCAGGGCCAAGCTAAATAGAAGCCAGTAAAACTGAACCCTTTTTGTCATCCGAAGATCCTCCAAGCATGTGTGCGCTCACAAGTTAATTGCAAGCAATGGGCCAATTTCGACGGCATTCAACACCTTACAAGGCCCTGTAGAAAGGATGTTCTATTCAGAGGATTTAACTTAAACACGCGTTTTCCGCTCAAATTCCAATCTCCCGATCTCAGAAATTTATTGCGCGCGCTTACAGGACATACTGTAGAAGCCTGAATGAGTGCATGCGTATTCCTGCCATGGCTAACGGAAAATTTTCCATGGCCGCTCCGGATATTCCGCTGACGTGCACGTGTAGACATGCGGAGAGAAGCTTTAGCAGCAGAGCAAATAACATAAGCCGCAGGAGACGTAAAAAGGCAGGCCCGGAGAGCCTGCCCGAGTACAACTACTGCTCTAAGCGAATTACTGAATCAAGCCATTTTGTTCAGCCGCCACTGGCGTGACCGCTCCGAACAGCCCGTCATTTTCATGATTGATGCCGGCAGTGAAGAACATAGAAAGAGCGGAACCTGACGCTCCGTTGTTGCCAAAGCTCAACGTCCACAGCCCGGGGATTGTCATGGTAGAGCCGTCGGCGTTCAGCACGTTCCCCAGGAAATGCCCAGTGATCGGGTTGTACGCGGCAATGTTGCCGCCTCGAAACTGGCCCACCAGCAAGGCATGACTGAAGCGTCCGAAGTTGGCTGGGGCCAGAGTCACTCCCCACGGCGCATTGAGCCATGGGCCATGCTGCAGCTCTCCAATCAACCGGCCATCATGATGGAACACCACGACAAACCCGAAACCCGCCCCGCCCATGGGATCGTGCCGGGCTGAGTCTTGTTTCGCATACGTCACGTAGATATTTTCTCCCACGGCCTGAACATTGAAGGGCGCGTACCCGTGCGGAATGCGATGGTCCTCAAAGAAACCGAAGTGAGTTCTTACCTGATGGAAGTTGGTGTCGAAGACATCTACACTGCCGCTGCGGAAATTGGCCGCAAGAATATATCTCTGCCCGTAAATCTCCACGATGGTCGCGCCTTTGTAAACCGCGCCATGACCGGGAAAAGGTTTCTGGGAGTTGTCGGCCATAATGACTGCGCTCGCGCCCGAATTCCAGCCCTGCACGGTGCCGTCTTCAGTCACAAAGATGAAGTGAGCTGCTTTGCCCGGGGCAACAAGAAAATCCGTGGCGCTGCCATTGAACATGATTCCCGTTGGAGATCCCGGCGCCGGCTGGCTGGGAGCATTGGGGACCATCACAATTCCGGTTCCATTGATGGGAACAATGGCGGGAACTGGCGGATTGGCGTTGGTAACGCTGTATAAAGTGGCTGTTCCGTTCGCGTTATTCGCCGACCACCAGGGCGTACTTGGACCAGCAACCAATCCCCAGGGATTCTTAAGGTTCGGATCCATAATCGTGGCGGCAGGGGTGACGGGAATGTCCGACACGAGATTGGTTTGGCTATAGTGCTGGGCAAAAGCGGCCGTGGAGAACAGAGAGAAGCACAGAGCGGTTCCGGAGAGCACGATTTTCAAATTACGCACGAACCTTGTCATACGACGAACCTCATTTTTTAGATTTTCGGTAACAGCTGCCAATGACTTGGAGAGAGATAATTCAGGTGAGCTTGCAGAGCCAGACTCAAAAATCCGCCGCCACGCGCGGATCTAATTTTCTGTTCTGCCGCAAAACGACCTGGGTTAGCGGCCCTCCGGGAGAACGACTGTCAAGAATTTTATGGACGTGCTTCGCACGAAATGTCGGCGAAATGTCACCAAAATATGAATTATTTGTTGTGGCCCAGGAGCGCTGAATCGGTTTGCGGAAGCGCGTTTCAGTGGATTGCGGGATGGCGGTTCGCCCGCGGTTTGCTGCGGGATGCGGCCCCAGGACGCCGGTTTAGGAATTTGCCAGTTTGCTAGAGTCACGCGGCTGGACTATAGTTTTGGAAGAAATAATGGGACCTCGCGATGGGTTAACGTCGTCCCTCCGGAACTCTCTGGCCACCTGCTGTCCGCAAGGAAATTTGTGTCTGGTAATGGAGTAGCATGCCCAAGGAGGCGCCGTACTTATGGAAGCACAAAAAGAATTTGCATTGATTGGCAAATCGGTGGTGATTAAAGGCGAACTTTCAGGCAGCGAAGATATTTATATTGATGGCCAGGTAGATGGCTCCATCGAATTGAAAGGCAATAATTTAACCGTAGGTCCGAACGGGCAGGTTAAGGCCAATGTGAACGCCAAGGGGGTGGTTGTCCAGGGAAAGCTGGAAGGGAACATCCGCGCCAGCGAACGCGCAGAGTTGCGCAAATCCGCGATTGCGGTGGGAGATATTTCCACACAGCGGCTGGCCATCGAAGACGGCGCTTATTTCAAGGGCCGCGTTGATATTGAGACAGAAGCAAACAAATCAGGAGCCAAGGCGAACAGTTAAGCAACTCGCACCGATTCCACCGATCCATGAAATTCTTTCGAAGCTCGTCCGCTACTTCCACACAAAGCACTCCGCAATCCTCGACCCGGCTCTCCCGCCGCTCCAGTGGATTGGCCGAAGTGATGAAGCTGCTCGGCTCCGAAGAGTCCTTGTGGGTGCTTGATCTTGGAGCGACTTCGCCTACGAACATCCGCTACTTCACGGAAAAAGGCCACAAAATCTACAGCGAAGATCTTATTGAGGCGTCCTCCGATCCTTCCCTGGCCATTACCGATGAGCAGGGCAAGCCGGCTCTCGATAGCCGGCGTTTTCTTGCGGAAAATCTCACGCATCCTGCGGCCCGCTTTGACATCATCCTGTGCTGGAACTTAGCCGACTACATGGATGAAAGTCTGGTAAAGCCGGTGGTGGGAAAATTATGGTCGGTGCTGAAACCGGGCGGTTTGCTTCTCGCGTTTTTCCACATGAAAGAATCAGGGCCGGACGCAATTTATTACCGCTATCACATTGTGGGCAACGATGTCCTGGAAATGCAGCCTGTGGAGAGGCGAAGCAACTCGAGAAACGGGACAGTGTCTCTCCGCTTGCAGCGCGTATTTAACAACCGCAATATAGAAAACCTTTTCCGCGATTTTGCTTCAATTAAGTTTTTCCTGGGTCGCGACAATATTCGTGAAGTTCTGGTTGTGCGCTAATCTTCCGCTTACCTCGTTTTCGTTACCAGATAATCCCGAAGCCGCGGGCTTTTCCCCAACACGGAAATTAAAGGCCTGCGCACAGCAGGCGGCAAATTCAGCAGACGCCGCAACTGCGATGAAGCGCGATACACGGAAGCCAATTTATTTTTATAGGATTGCTGGTAATTGACAGCAGCTTCAGCAAGACTTGATCTGCCGGCAAAAAATGGCTGCAAACATTGCGCCGCCAGCGCACCGCTGCGCAGCGCGAGAGAAATTCCATCTCCTACAAAAGGATCTACAAACGCCGCTGCGTCTCCGGCGCGCAGAATGTTCTCTTCCACCGGCTCCGGCTGGCGGAAAATCAGCGGAGAAGTGCTTACGGGACTGCTCAACGGCTGCCAGTGGCGGCTGCGTTCCCGCAATTCCGGGTTTTGCTGAAAAACCTCCGCCAGCGTGGTTGCAACATCGGCGCGGACCATGGCGCAAGCATTGATATTGCTGCGGGCAGTTTCAGAATCGGCGCTGACCGGCTGAACCCCGCAGTAGCCGCCGGGGAAGAAATACAGGTCCACAGAAAGCGAAGGGCTCATTTCAGTGAAGTGGGCCTTCACTCCGAGCCATTTTGTGCGCGATTGGCGGTCTCCATTCGCGTCGGGAATGGCGCTCATGCTTAGGTTCGACCAGCGCCCGGTCGCATTGATGACCGCTCGCGCCTCGTAAGTCTGCCGCGAACTCTCGATCGAAAATGGTCCTTGACCGCTAATTTTGCGGACCGTAGTTTGCTCTAAAACCTCCACTCCGCAATTCTGCGCAGAATCCCACAGTGCTGCATCGAGATAAAAACGCGGAATGCTGGCGGCGGGAGGGCTGATCCGGGCATGGAGTATTTTGCCGTCCAGAAAAATGCGGCTTTCGAAAATTCGGATACTGTTGTGCAACAGAGGAGCAAAATCCTGGGAGAGAAGATGGCCGAGCAGGCTGAGCGATTCGGCGGAAACAAACTCGCCGCAAACCTTATGCCGGGGAAAGCGGCTCTTTTCGAGCAGGAGCACCCGCGCTCCTGACTGCGCGGCCGTAATGGCTGCTGACGTTCCTGCGGGGCCGCCGCCAATGACAATTAAATCGTACATGGCTTAACTATCGTTGTGGCTATAACTGAATAAGAATGGCATCGTTCACTTCCATATCATAATTCCCATCCGGTAAAGGTAATGCCGCATGACTTCGAGCCGCGCCGCCGATGTCTTCTTAAGCAACCCATTAAGCAACCCACAGATTTCCCCCGGCGTGTAGGCCTGACGGACAGAAGCCGGAGCATCATTCCGCGTTATGCGGCTGCGGTACAGCGGGAACCCCGCATATACCAATCCCAAATGAATTGGATGCCGGACGAGATCGTTAATCAACGCCGCGGTCCGGCACACCCGCAATGCTTCGCTAGCGAAGCAGATCAAATCATCTGGCGAGAGGTGATGGACAAACAGATTGCAGCTCACAAGGTCAAAGCTCCCGTCGGCGAAGGGAAGCGCCCGCGCGTCTCCAACCACGCCGTCCGTGCCAGCCAAATGGGAAGGCGCCCGGTCCAGAAATGTGATGTTGATCTGCACTCCTGTCTTGGCCAACCTGCGCGCAGCTTCTTTTGATACCAGCCCGGAACCCGCAGCAACCTCCAACAGTGAGAAGGAACTCCTGGCGGTTTCCCGCGCGACACGCGCAATCATGGTTTGCGTGGTGCCAATTCCTCCAAACCAGCGATTGATGCGGTCCAGATCCGCAAGAGAGGCGGCGACTTCTTGCGGGCTGCCGGAGTCGGAGTCGAGCAACTCCACGCTGGTTTTTCTTTTCATGATTTGTGAGGCAAACGGCAAAGGCTTTAAAACAGGGATGAGCTATACTTCTGCCAATTCTTCTTCCAGCAACTGCTTGTTATAGAGGCTGGTGTAGTAGCCATCTCGGGCCAGCAGTTCTTCATGCGTCCCCAATTCAACGATGCGCCCATCGTGCAGTACGGCGATCCGGTCCGCATTCCTGACGGTGGAGACGCGATGCGAAATAAAAATTGTCGTGCGGCCCTTCATCTCTTCCCGCAGGTGATTCAGTATCTTGTCTTCCGTGTTCGTGTCCACGCTGGCAAGAGCGTCATCGAGAATAAGAATGCGCGGATTGCGGATGAGGGCCCGGGCAATGGCCGTCCGCTGTTTCTGTCCGCCGGAAAGTGTGATCCCTCGTTCTCCGACAACCGTATTGTATTGCTCCGGAAATCCAGAAATATCGTCGGCGATGCTGGCCGCTTCCGCCGCGGTCTCGACCTCAGATTCCGTGGCATTTTGTACCCCGAAGGCAATGTTCTCGCGGATCGTCTCGCTGAATAAAAATGTTTCCTGCGGCACAAACCCAATGTTCTTGCGGAGGGCGTCAAGCCTGTATTCCCGGAGGGGTTTGCCGTCAATCAGAATGCTGCCGGGAGCGGCGTCATAAATTCGTGGAACAAGGCTTACCAGCGTGGTCTTTCCCGAACCCGTCGGTCCCACAATGGCAAGGCTGCTTCCTGCCGGAATTGTAAGATTTATGTTGTGCAGCACCTGGATATCTCCATAAGAAAAATTCAGGTTGCGAAATTCAATTTCGCCTTCGATTTCTCTGCCGGCATCTGCATTTGCAAGGGCTTCGGGGGAATCAGCAATCTCGCTTTTCTGGGTCAGCAGTTCGTTGATGCGTCCCATGGATGCAGTGCCGCGCTGGAAAAGATTAATGACCCACCCCAACGCGATCACCGGCCAAGTGAGCTGCACCATGTAGGTGTTGAAGGCCACAAAATCGCCCAGGCTCATGGCGCCTTCAAGATGCAGCGTGGTTCTTGTGCCAAGGGAAGAGATCAACACGATTGTGGATTGGCCTTGCAACACCTCCCGTCCACCCAGCCATAGCACAAGAACGATGGCGAAGCCCAGCATAGTCTCGAGCGTCGGCCACAGCATTCCCATAAGCCGGACCAGCTTCAGGCTGCGGCGAATATATTCATCGTTGGCCCGTTCGAAAGATTCAATCTCGGGCTTTTCCTGCACGTAGGCGCGGATGACGCGGACGCCGGAGAAATTTTCCTGCGCCCGCGCCGAAATATCGGAAAACATCGCCTGGATACGCTCGAAGCGCTCATGAATCTGGCGTCCGAAATACTGGATCACAATGCTGACGATGGGCAACGGCAGAAATGCATAGAGGGTCAGTTTGGGGCTGATGGTCAGCATGAAAAACAGCGCGCCCGCCGTAAACACGATTGTGTTTGCGGAATACATGATGGCCGGCCCGAGCAAGCTGCGTACCGCATTCAAATCATTCGTGGCTCGCGCCATAATGTCGCCGGTGCGGGTGCGCTGATAGTACGAATAAGGAAGCTTTTCCAGGTGCTGAAAGAGATCGTTGCGCAGATCGAATTCAATATCGCGCGAAATTCCAATGACAATCCACCGGGTCAGGAACTGGAATATCCCTTTGGCGCAAGCAATGCCCAGCAGCAGGAAGGCATAGAGAAGGATGGTTCTCTGCGTGTCTCCCATACGCAGGCTGTCCACGCGGTTCAGCTCGTCGATCGCCCGGCGGATGACTTGCGGAAAAAATATCCAGATGCCGTTCGTGAGGAGTACGCAGAGCCCGCCCCACACGTATCCCCAGCGGTATTTCTTCAAGTAAGGAATGAGGGGACGCAGGCTCTTGGGAATCATCTGGTGGTAGTAGATGCGATTCTACCAGCATCAGGTTCACGATTCTGCGCGCCTCCGCGACGGGGAGAGACCGCCACAACCGGTGGGCTGCCGCCGATCTTTATATCTTCGGTCCCGGCTTCCTCAAGCCTCTGAAATATATGGCTAATCTAAAGGGAATCTTTGCCCCTGGGAACGGACCCTGAAAATGCGGTTATGAGGAGAAGAACGATCCAGCCGGACAGAAAAAATAAACTGCCGCCCATAAGCAATAAATAAAGAAGATCGCTGCTCATAACCTCTTTCCTCAGCGGTTCCAACACCACACGCGGAGTTTACCGTTGCCCGCTATGGGAGTCTTTATGCAGTCCACTTTATGCTTCGCTCGTCTGCGGTGATCAGGCGGTATTCCGTGAGAATCTCCCGCAGCTCATTTATTTTTTCCTGCGGGGTACGGCGGGAATCCTGGAGCGCTTCCTCGATTCGAGCCATCCAGTGTTCGAGTGCTGCATCTATTCCGGAAGTCAATTCCGCGACAATTGTGCTTAGAATGTCTTCTCTTGTAAGGACCGTAGCCGCCATAACCTGCCCCCTTTCTCACCTTGCCCTGCCGTCGAAAAAACCTGAGGAGGCCGGGCCTCCCCAGGAGTGTTCCTTACTGGTTTTGCGTTTGTGGATTCGTTCCTTGCTGGTCTGGCGTTTGTTGGTTGTTCTGGTGGCGCGAGAACCTATGCTGACGCCGGTCCAGAAATTCATTCAATTTGTTTTTTTGCTCCGGCGTGAGTACCTTGTACATCTCCGATTCCGCCCGCATCTTTTGCACGGTTAACTCCGCCATCGTTTGAGCTTGCTGGTTGGCGAGCGTTCGTGCCTGATTTTCATCGAAGCTCTCTGCTTCAACAAGCTGCCGCTCCTGCGACCGCGCCTGTTTCATCTGCTGCATCAAAGGCTGGAATGCAGGCTTTTCTTTCTGCATGATTTGCTTAATCTGCGCTTGCTGGTCCTCGGTGAGATTCAAGTAGCGCGCCATAAAATGCAGGTTCCGGCCGCCGAATGCATTGGCGCCTCCCCAGTGCCCGCGATGTCCCACTTCAGCCAGGGCCGCGCCTGCTCCTATAATCGAGACTGCGAGCGCCAGTGCAATCCATTTCCAAAGAGTTGATTTCACGTTGTTCTCCTAAACCACAACCGCCCCTCAATCCGGCGGCTTATATTGCGTTCACTGGTATGAACACCGCCAGCCGCAAAAAGGCTCTATGGAATGGGTCAATCGGGGTAAAGTTTTGTAAATAGAAAGACATTTGCTTGACACTTCTTTACTGCTAAAGTCTTGTATTTGCTGCAAAATAAGTGGGAGATGCCTTTGGATCGCATTCTGGTCATTGACGACGACGTTGAACTTTGCTCACTGGTGGCGGAATTCCTTGGCCCGGAAGGGTTTCAGGTAGACACCGTGCACGACGGCAAGGCCGGGCTGGAACGGGCAATTGCCGGGGACTACCTGCTCATTGTGCTCGATGTCATGCTGCCGGGAATGAACGGATTCGATGTTCTCCGGCGGATCCGCGACAAATCCAAAGTTCCCGTGCTTCTGCTCACGGCGCGCGGCGAAGATGTGGACCGGATTGTCGGCCTCGAAATCGGCGCGGATGATTACCTTCCCAAGCCCTTTAATCCCCGCGAGCTGGTGGCCCGCATTCGCGCGGTATTGCGCCGCAGCGGAGCCGGCGGCAAGTCCAATTCGGAAGTGCCTGAGCCGGTGCGCATCGGCGAGATCGAGCTTGATCCCGCCACTCGCGTGGTCCGCTACAAAGGCAAGCCGCTCGAACTGACTTCGGTGGAGTTCAATTTGCTCGAAGTGTTGTTGCGAGAGGCGGGGCGTGTTGTGACGCGGGAGCGCCTGGTGGATGCGGTATTGAACCGCAAATTTTCTCCCTTCGACCGCAGTATTGATATGCATGTAAGCAAATTGCGCAAGAAATTAGGCGACTCCGACAATAGCTCGGACCACATCAAAACCGTAAGGGGCGTCGGCTATATTTTCGCGAGGCCGCGCGAAGCTGGGCACGCGCTATGAGAAGCCTGTTCACAAAAATTTTCCTTTCCTTCTGGCTGGCCTGCGCTCTCTTTTTCATCGTCGCCATTGTCGCGACCTGGATTGTGCGCCAACAGGGAGAGACCGCGCTCGACACGGCGGAATCCAAAATCCTGGGTGATGCGGTAGATATTTACGAACGGTCAGGAACTGATGCAGTCCATGATTATCTGGAGCAGATACGGAAGACGCGGCACATTGGCGCGTATTTGTTCAACGAAAAGGATGAAGAAATCAGCAATCACCACCCGCCGGATTGGGCGCGGGATGCCCGGAGAAGCCGCACCATCACCCAATTTTGGCGGTTGATCCCGGTCTTCAGCGTGCAGCGGCAGAGCATCACATCCAAGGGCCACCGCTACAGCATGATTGCCATACAATCGGCTCCCGGCCCATTCGGCCCCCATGCTCCCACATGGGAAGGACTGCTGATTGGGATCCTTTCCTCGGGGCTGGTTTGCTATGTATTAGCAAAGTATTTGACCGGCCCTCTGGTCCGTTTGCGGACGGCCACGCAGAAACTATCAGCGGGTGATTTGTCGGCCCGCGCTGGAACTACCGGTTCGCGCCGCCAGGATGAACTTGCGCAGCTTATCCGTGACTTCGACACGATGGCCGAACGCCTGGAAAAGCTCGTCAATGCGCAATCGCGCCTGCTTAATGACATTTCCCATGAACTGCGTTCACCTTTGGCGCGAATGAATGTGGCTCTGGCCCTCGCGCGGCAGCGTTCCGGGCCGGAAGCCCAAGGCATGCTGGACCGTATTGATGTGGAGTCGGCGCGCTTGAACGAACTTATCGAGAGATTGCTGACCATCGCCCGTTTGGAAGCTGCGCCGGAAGGCGTGCGGAAAGAGGAAGTGGACCTTCTTGATCTGGTCTATGAAATCATTGAGGACGCTGATTTCGAGGCGCAAAGCCGCGGCATTCACGTCATCTCCAAACTTGCCGGGCCATGTGAAGTCCACGGAAATCCCGCGCTGTTGCATAGCGCCATTGAGAATGTTGTGCGCAACGCAACCCAATACACCGCTAAGGGGACCAACGTCGAAGTTTCGCTTACGTGCGATTCGCAATTGGGGAAGCCGCAGGCTGTAATCTGCGTGGCCGATTCCGGGCCGGGCGTTCCGGAAGATTCGCTGGAAAGGCTTTTCCGGCCCTTCTACCGCATTGATGATGCCCGTTCGCACAGCGGCGGGACTGGCTTAGGCCTGGCCATTACAGACCGCGCTGTACAGCTACACGGCGGGAGCGTGCGCGCAATGAACCGGCCCACCGGCGGCCTGCTGGTGGAAATCCGGCTTCCCTTGATAAGGACGCCTCAGCGGGCGCCATGGAACGTAACCGAACATTCGTCGCCGCTTTCCGTCCCTCACGGCAGTTGAATATGAGGAATGCCGGGCAACTTTCGCGGAAATTCCAGGTTCCAACTCAATTTGCAGTAGTTTGCTGCTTCGCAGGCTTTCCTTATACATAAATTGCGGTATTCTGAATAACTCATGCAATAACATCGCCCGGGGTTTCATGCTGGGGCAGGCTGACACGGAGAAACTAAGGATGAGGTTGCGTCTGTTCGCAAGTGTGGGGATCATTGCAATCTTGGCGATTTCCATCGGCTGTCTTTCTACCAGCAGTTCATCATCTTCCAATTCTTCCGGCGCACGCCTGCTTTATGTGACCACGCTGGGAAACACAGCCATTTCCAGCTTTGGCGTTGACGCCAACACCGGCTTAATTTCCCGGACGGGGGCCACCGCTCCCAGCGGGACCAATCCCATTGCCATGGCGGTTTCGCCTGACGGCGGCACTGCTTTTGTCCTCAATGATGCGGGATCGGCGCAGAATGGCACAGTCTCCGCATTCACGCTTGGATCGGATGGCAGCATTAAAGCCGCGGGAACTCCGCAAGCGGTGGGATTGAATCCGGCAGGCTTGTTATTGGATACTACCGGCCATTTTCTTTTTGTCGCGAACCAGGGAACGCCTACAGACGCAACTACCGGAACCGTCGCGGTGTTTTCGGTTCAGGCCACCAATCTGACTCCGGTAGCCGGATCGCCGTTTTCAGTATTTTCCGGTTCTTCTGCTGTGTCGGCCGGGCCTTCAGGATTAGCTATTACGCCAGATGGAAAATTTCTTTTCACCGCCAACCGGTTCAATAACACCATCACGGAATTTTCAGTCGGATCTTCTGGCGTCCTGACGATTGCGGACACCATTTCCGATAATTCCAACCCCGCCGCGCTCACGGTGACCCCTGACGGCGCGTTCCTCTACGTCGCAAATTTCGGATCGAATAACGTCTCTGCCTTTGCCATCTGCGGGCAGGTTGTGACGAGCTGCGCCAATCCCAGTAGTCCGGACGGCTCTCTGACCCAGGTCACAGGCTCGCCCTTTTCCGCCGGAGTCGGCCCGGTTGCGCTTGTCACCAGCCCGGCGGTCACTTACCTGAATGCCGGCAATCCTCTCGCGTATTTATATGTGGTGGATCGAAATGGCAACCAGATTTCCGAATACCGGATCGGTACTTCATCGGGGAGTTTAAGCCCACTCTCCGATGTCGCGATTGCAACCGGGCCCTCGCCAACGTCCATCGTTAGCCATTTCGGAAATACCACTGGCACAACGACCACTGATTTTGTGTACGTCGCCAATCAGGGAGGATCGTCAATTTCGACTTATGCATTCGACGTCTCCACCGGAGTGCTCAGAGAGCTTCAGGCGCCTACGGCAGTCAATGCCAGCCAGCCCACCGCGCTGGGGATTCAATAACAGGAACCGATTTAAGAAAAGTGGATTCAAAAAAATCAGGGTCCCGCGAATGCTGGAAAACGGGAAGGGCACGACTTTCAGTCGTACCGATACAGGCTCAGTCTGACTGCGGCTTCAGCCGCTGAGGGAGTTTTCTCCAGCTAGGTTGGGACCTTCAAGATCAAATACCCGCCGATCAGGGCAAAGATCACGTCGGGCGACCAGGCAGCCAGGAGCGGCGGAAGCTGGCTGACGTTTCCCAGGGCCTCGAACAGACTTGCCGTCACCATGTATACGAGCGCGATTAGCACCGCCGTCGCTACTCCCGTAACCGTGCCCCGGCGTCCGCTCGAAAGCGAAAACGGAATGGCCAGCACCGCCATTACGAACACGATGAGCGGGAACGCCAATTTCTTTTGCAGTTGAATCCGCAGGCGCACGACGTCAAATCCGCTTTGCTGCAAGTCCCGGATATAACGCCGCAGTTCCTCGTAATTCATCTCAGAAGACTGCTTCACCTCTTTTTTGAAGTAGGTGGGAGGCTCGCTCATGACAGGAAAAGCCGCGACATCGAACGTGCTGTAATTTTCAATCGCCGGGCCGCTCAAGACGCGGTCCCACCCTCGAGTGCAAATCCACCTCTGAAGATTGCTGTCCCACTGCGCGCGTTCGGCTGAAATTCTTTGCACCAGTTGGAAGGTCTTGGGATCGAATTGAAAAACATTCAGATTGCCGAACTGGTCGCGCTCGGAATCAAAAAACTGGTAGTAATAAATCGTCGAGTGCGATCCAAAGATCCATTTACGGTCTGGATTTAAATAGGTCTGCGCAGGCTTTCCTTTGATCTGATTGCGCAGGGCATCCTGCCTTTTGTTCGTAGAAGGCAAATAGAATTGGTCGAAAAGGAACAACCCCGCCGAAATGAAAACCGCCGCCAACAGGACCGGCACAATGATGCGGTAAATGCTGATGCCCGCCGCTTTAACGGCGGTGACCTCGTTGGAGCGCTGCATCAGCGTGAAGGTAATCAGCACTGCCAGCAACACGATGTATGGGGCAATGCTATACAGGAAATACGGAATCACATTGAGCAGGTATTCGCCCACAATCCAGGGCGAGATTTGGTTCCGCAGAATGTCCCCGAGCAGCTCGAATAATGTGAAAACCAAAACTAGAACCAGGAATGCCGATCCGATCAGAAACAGGAAGAGGAAGAAATCGCGGGAGACATAATCGTCCAGCAGTGTAGGAAAACGAGACGAAAAAAATAGCCTTCGGGACGCAGCGCGCTCCACCACGTCGGCAAAGCGCGTAGGACGGAACCGCACGCGACGCCGTTCGTTCCACCCCGCGCGCCATGGATTGCGCAACCAACGCCACGAGCCGATTTCCATGGGCCGGCGTTCTGCCCGCCATAATAAAAACACTCCGGCCACAAGGAACACAATATCTGCCGACCATGCGCCCAGCCACGGAGGAATTCTCCCTTGCCGGGCCAGCGAAATTCCAATCAGGGAGACTGTGTAATAAACCAGGACCAGAACAATGGTCAGCACGAAGCCGGAAGATTTTCCGCCCTTCTTCGAGGAAAGCCCGAGCGGGATGCCGACAATGGCCAACACCAAACAGGCGGCCGGCAGGGCAAAACGGCGGTTGAGTTCGATAAAATACCATCGGCGCGAGACCGGGTCTACATGCTGGGCCTGTGCTGAGAGTTGCCCAGTGGGAAGCTGGCCAATGGGCGCTGGTTCATTGTCCCGCTTCGTCTTGGTGGGAATTGTGATGGGAATATCGGTCTCATCGAACGTCGAAATCTGATACTGGCCCGGCAAAGAGGGATTCGTTACATGGGTTGATCCATTGCTCAGGTGAAGGTGCAGCCTGTCGGGCCCTTCGCTCACCAGAATTCCTTGCTGCGCCAGCGTGATGCTGGGAGCAGAGGGGTTGGTGGAGTCAGCGATGAATACGTTTTTCCAAATAGCAGCCCCTCTTGCGCTCTTTACGTCCTGCACATAGAGAACAAGCTTCGGGAAGCCTTCATAAAAAACGCGTGGTTGCACCTCGAAGGAAACCTGCGAACTTTTCAGGCGTTCTTGCAGGCGTCCGAGGGCAGCCTGCGAACGTGGCGCAAGGTAAACACTGTTGGCCAATGCCAATATCCACGCGACGGCCACGAATGGGGCAATGCTGCGAACAAAACTCCAAACGCCGATCCCGCTGGCGCGCATGGCGGTAATTTCGCTATCGGCGGCGAGGCGGCTGAGGCCAATTAAAATCCCCACCAGCACGCCCATCGGGATGGTGTAGATGAGCGCGGCTGGGACCGTGAAAAAGAAGATTTCGGCGACGCTCGGCACCGGCGCGCTGTTACGCACCACCAGCTCCAGAATGCTGGCCATGTCGTGCGTGAACAGGACAAAAGTAAAGAGCGCGCAGCCAATCACTGCGTGCGCTGTGACCTCGCGCAAAATGTAGCGGGTAAGAATCCGCATGAGCTAGGCGTCAACCCCAACCTGCAACCCGGCCGGTCTGCAAACGCGGTCAGACGAATGGCCGGATCGTCATCAATAATTTTGCTGCATTCTTACAGGAAGAATAGCACCCAGGCGGGTTCATTCCGTGGCTTTCAAAAACAATACCGCGAGAGGCGGAAGCGTAAGGCCCAAAGAATAAGGCCGCCCGTGCGTGCTCTGTTCCTGCGCGTGTACGCCGCCTTCGTTTCCCATGCCGCTGCCGGCATAATCGGTGGAGTCGCTGTTGAGCAGTTCCCGCCAATACCCGCCACGCGGAACCCCGACCTGATAGGCCATGCGGGGTACAGGCGTCAAATTGCAGATCACAAGCACCATTTGCTCCGGCGATTTCCCTTTCCGCAGGAAGGTCAGCACGCTGTTGGCGTTGTCATTGGCGTCTATCCATTCAAATCCGGCGGGATCATTATCGAACTCGTGCAACGCCGGCTCCTGCCGGTAAACACGGTTCAGTTCTTCAATCCACTTCTGCATCCCGCTGTGCACCGGATATCGCAAAACATGCCACTCCAGGCTGCTGTCGTGGTCCCACTCGCGCACCTGGCCGAACTCTCCGCCCATGAACAGGAGCTTTTTTCCCGCCTGTCCGTACATATATCCATAAAGCGATCGCAGGTTGGCGAATTTCTGCCACTCATCTCCCGGCATTTTGCCGATCAACGATCCCTTGCCGTGTACGACCTCATCGTGCGAAAGAGGAAGGACGAAATTTTCCGTGAAGCCGTACAGCATGCGGAATGTGAGCTGGTTATGGTGATGACGGCGGTGGATGGGATCGAGGGAAAAATATTTCAGCGTGTCGTGCATCCATCCCATGTCCCACTTCATGCCGAACCCAAGCCCGCCAAGATAAATGGGCCGCGAAACCGCCGGCCACGCCGTGGATTCTTCCGCCACCGTCTGAATGCCGGGGTGTTCCTTGTAAGCTTCCGAGTTCATGCGCCGCAAAAAGTCAATAGCATCCAGGTTCTCCCGGCCGCCATGCTTGTTCGGGATCCATTCCCCCTCTTTGCGGGAGTAGTCGAGGTACAGCATGGACGCGACGGCATCCACCCTCAGCCCGTCGGCATGGTATTTATCCAGCCAGAACATGGCGCTGGAGAGCAGAAAGCTGCGCACCTCGCTGCGCCCGTAGTTGAAAATGTGCGTCTTCCAGTCGGGATGGAATCCTTGCCGCGGATCGGAATGCTCGTAGAGATGTGTACCGTCAAAATAAGCCAGACCATGGCCGTCTGAAGGGAAGTGCGATGGCACCCAATCGAGAATGACGCCAATGCCGCGTTGGTGAAGGTGGTCCACGAGGTACATGAAATCCTGCGGAGTCCCATAACGCGCCGTGGGAGCAAAATAGCCGGTGGTCTGGTATCCCCAGGAAGCGTAGAAAGGGTGTTCCATGACCGGCAGAAACTCCACATGCGTGAAGTTCATCTTGGTTACGTAATCGGCGAGCCGGGGGGCCATCTCCCGGTAGCTCAGAGACCGATTACCTTCTTCCGGCACGCGCATCCACGAGCCGAGATGGACTTCATAAATGGCCACCGGCGCGGAAAGTGAATTCTTCTGCCAGCGCTGCTGCATCCATTGCTGATCGCGCCATTCGTAGTCCAAGTCCCACACAATGGACGCGGTGCGGGGCGGCGCTTCATTGAATAAAGCCAGTGGATCAGCTTTATCGGCGCGGAATCCCCGATGCTGGGAAACGATATGGAATTTGTAAGCCGCACCCTTGCGAATGTCAGGAACAAAGCCCTCCCAAACACCAGAACTATCCAGAAGCTGCAAGGGATGACTGTGGTTGTCCCAGCCGTTGAAGTCGCCGATGACGGAAACTCGCCGCGCGTTGGGCGCCCAGACGCTAAAACACACGCCCGATACGCCATTCACCGTGAACTCATGCGCGCCCATGCGTTCGTACATCCGGTAATGGCTGCCTTCATTGAACAGGTAAAGATCATCCGGCGTAAGCAAGCCGGCATTTTGTAGAGGGCGGTCTATTTTCGTGCTCTGGATCATGCGTGCAGTTAAGTGTACCGGATGTGAGATGGGATTGAATCAGTTTAGGCTGTACCAGGGTGGGCGTTTAGATAACTCGCCTTGAGGTGCGTCGTTCGTCGGAGGCGCGCCGGAAATCTGGAGGATCCCGGCGGAATCTCATTGGCGGACTACCACAATGTAATCCGTCTGTAGCGCCCATACTAGAGCGACGATCCAGCCAACAAAAGTCCACCCGAGGAAAAAGTTGAGCAGGCAAATGCCCAGCAGATCGCGCTTGCTGCGGGTGAGCGCAATGATCGAAGGCAAAAAGTAGAGGACGAAGCCAAAACCGAAAAAAGGGAAGAAGAAAAAGCCGAATACAGGCATACCGGCCTCCGTCTCAAATTAATTCTAAGGAAAGGTACGTATTGCTGCGCGAAAAGTTCAAAAATTAGCGGGCAAGTGCCGCGACGCGCTTCGAGCCACACGAATTGGTGGGTTTCTGCGCTCTCACGCCGTGCTAAACTGAATTTCTTCCATGCCAGTTCTTCGCGTCGTCATTCTGTGGCACCAGCACCAGCCGTTTTATAAGGATTTGGTCACAGGTGAATACCGCCTGCCGTGGGTACGCCTGCACGCGCTTAAGGATTATTACGGCATGGTGAAGATTCTGGACGAGTTCCCCAACGTCCACCAGACCTTCAACCTTGTTCCTTCGTTGATTACGCAAATTGAAGAATATGTCGCCGGATCGGCCCGCGACCCGTTTTTGCAGGTTGCGGCCAAGCCCGCCGGGGACCTGAATCCCCAGGAGCGCCGTTTTGCCTTGCAGTATCTTTTCCAGGCAAATCCGGTCAACCTGATTGGGCGATATCCCCGCTACCGTGAACTTTGGGACCGCTTCCGCTCGGCGGGAGGCTCTCCCGAGCGGGTGGAGAAATATTTTCAGCCGCAGGATTTTACGGATTTACAGGTCCTTTCCCAGATTGCATGGTTCGACGAGTTCTTCCTGCAACAGCAAGAAATTGCCGGGATCATTCAGAAAAGCCGCAATTATTCACTTGAAGACCAGGCATTCGTGATTGCCACGGAGCGGCAACTCATAACCAAGGTTCTGCCCGCGCACGCCGAGGCTGCGCAAAGAGGCGGAATCGAAATCTCCACTTCGCCGTTTTACCATCCCATTCTGCCGCTGGTCTGCGATAGCAACATGGGCGGTGTTTCCTCTCCGGGGCTGCCGCTGCCGCAAAACCGCTTCCGGCATCCGGAAGACGCGCGCGAACAGCTTCAGCGCGGACTTGACCTCCACGAACATGTTTTTGGAATCCGTCCGGTAGGAGTGTGGCCTTCAGAGGGAAGCGTTTCCGAAGAAGTTTTTGCCATCGCCCAGAGCCTGGGAGTGAAGTGGATGGCGACCGATGAAGGTGTGCTGGGGCGCAGCCTGGGAGTGCACTTCGCCAAAAATTCCCAGGGGGAACTGCCCTACCACCTCGCCGAAAAACTTTATGCAGTGAACCGCTTTCAGAACGGGGGCACGGAAATGAACCTTGTTTTCCGCGACCATGCCCTCTCTGATCTCATCGGTTTTGTTTATTCCGGCATGCCCGCGCAAGATGCGGCGAATCACCTCATGCACAACATTCGTCAGGCGGCAAGGTCGTTGCTCGATTCTGGCCGCGATGCGCTGGTGCCCATTATTTTGGATGGAGAAAATGCCTGGGAATATTACCCAGAGGCGGGCCGCGAATTTCTGCGCCGCTTTTACGATGCCCTGCAAAATACTCCGGGGATTGAAGCTGTAACCATGGCCGAGGCCATTGCCCGCCATAACGATAAACCCGGCTTTAGCTCGCTCGTTCCAGGCTCGTGGATCAACGCGAATTTCAATGTATGGATTGGCGCTCCCGAAGATAACCGCGCCTGGGACTACCTGTACCACGCACGCAAGTTCTACGAACAGAATGCGGCGCGCGCCGGCGAAG
>JAICKN010000063.1 GCA_025927855.1 Terriglobales bacterium | reverse complement strand
ATGCAGAATGGACACTGCCCCAAGGCGCACATCCCTTCCCATGACGACCGTCCCCGTCCGTTCATTCACCACCACGCGCGCCCGGCGGTGCACCTCGACTGGCAGGCTTTCCACGCGGGCCAGCAACGATGGAACGTCGGCAGCTCCGCTCGCGCTCACGTCCATTTCAATGCGGCGCGCGTCCACGGCGACCGCGACCCTGCGCGCAAAAGAGGCATTGATCGCTTTGGCTACGTCTTCCGCGGTGTTGAAATTGGCCTCCTGCAATACCAGAGACACCTTGCGCATCTGGCCCAAATCAACCGATGTGTCGCGCTCCACCAGTCCGCCGCCTGAGATCCGCGCCACCGTGGGATGGTTCACCTGCTTGCTGTTTCCCCCTCCGCCTGCGGCATACCCTCCCAGCGTGACCGCGCCTTGCGCCTCCGCGTAAATCTTCCCACCTGCCCCATAAAGAGGCGTGAGCAACAACAATCCTCCCTCCAGGCTCTTGGCATCGCCCATCGAAGAAACCGTCACATCCAGATGCGTGCCCGGACTGGCAAACGGCGGCAGCACTGCCGTCACAAAAACGGACGCAACATTCGCCACCCGGATGGTGTTGGCCGGGACCTGCACTCCCATACGCTGCAAAATATTTCCCAAGGTCTGCGTGGTGAAGATGGTCTGCTGCCGGTCGCCGGTTCCTTTCAGGCCCACAACCATGCCATAGCCGAGCAGCAGATTGTCCCGGATTCCCTCGACGCTGGTAATGTCGCGGATCAAGGCTTTGTGCGCGTCTTGCGTGTCTTGTCCCTGTTGGATCTCTTGCCCCTCTGGTTCCAGTCCTGCTGGACCATTCGCTTGCCCGGCTATTTGCCCGGGCCTGGTTTGCCCCGATCGTGTCTGCCCAGGGATAATTTGTCTGGAGAGGGTTTGTTCCGGCAACGGCTGGCTGGGAGAAACTTGCCCCAGCGACACAGCCGGGAACAGCAAAATGAACGAGACGAGCACCGCGAGAAAAATCCCCTTCACAGCAATTCTCCTGAGTACAACTCGAAAATTTCAGCCCCGCCGCCTAGAACCCGGAGAGGCGCAGCAGCCAGCGCACCAGAAAATTCGGCGGACGCGTGCCGTCGCTGAGCACGCCTTTTCCCTTCACTTCCATTTCCAGATCGCCGATGGCGTCGGAAGAGACGCGATTATCGGGCCCAATGTCTCCGGGACGCACCAATCCACGCAGCAGCAAAGTTTGGTTTTCATTGTTCATAGTGATCTCCCGTTGCGCCTCAACCACCAGCACCCCGCTGGAAAGCACGGCCACTACGCGTCCGGCCAGGCTCGTATTCAGGCTCGAAGTCGTCGCCGCCTGGGACTTCCCCGACAACACCTGACTGGAGCTTGGGGAAAAAAGCTGCTCCATGCCGGCAGTTTTGATTTTTCCGGCCAGCGCGCTGATTCCCGAACTGGCGTTAAACGAGCGGTCAGTCGAGACATTGCCGGAGTTCTGCGCGCTCAAGCTCTGCGCCACTACGATGGTGATGAGGTCGCCGATCCTCCGCGACTTATAATCCGAGGTAATGCCCGCGAGTTGCCCGTTATCGGTCCACAGGCTTCCGAGGGTAGTTGCGGGGATCGCGGGCGGCTCCTGCTGCATCCGCGCAATGTAGGCGGAAAGGCTTTCCTGCTGGATTTTGGGGACGCGCTTGGCCCCATGCAGTCCGGGAACCAGCCAGAAGGCCAGTGAGAATCCGAGAACAATATCTTTCGCCAGCACGATCTTCCAATCTTTCCCGGTTACGCTCCAGCAATGCATGCTTTCCTGCTCCTTTTCAAAGTTCGTATCAAAGCTCCGCCTGCAACAACTCCGCGCCAATGACCCTGGCTTCAAACATGTGTTTCCCCAGAATATCGCGCACGCGGACCGTCTGCGCGAGCGCTCCGCGCTGCAGGCAGATCACCGGCAAGGTGATGCGGATGCCGTTCCCCTGCAAAATTAATGTCGCAGGCCTGCCTGCCAGCGCGAGCGCTGCCTGCGGCCGTTTTTTTGCAACGATCCCGGTAGGCCGCGCCTGCACAGACGCAACCGAAGTAGAAGGGCTTTTCTTCTGCATACCTCCCAACCTTTGCCGCCACAAGGAAGCCATTTCGGGCGAGGGCTGCGCATCGGCAAAAAAGCTTCCACACGCAGCTCGCGCAACGCAGTGAATACGGAATTGCAGCCAATTATGTCTCGCGTCCCAGGTGGCGCCTTCGACTTCGAGCGTTGCATCGGGGAGAGCGGTTCTGGCGAGTCCCTCAACCTGTGCCGCTCTTTCGCCGTGCAGGTCCGCCGTGCTCCATCCGCGGATGCGAAGAAAAGCTCGAATCGCGCTCTGCAGCCGCTCCGCCGCGATGCCGAAACTGCGCCGCGAGACGATCACTTGCGCCGGCAAGGGGATGGCCCGCAGCGTTTCCGGCGAGTTCTTCAAGCGCGCTTCGATTTCTTTTTTGTTCAGCGCGCGAACGCTGCCGAGCAAAGGACTGCGGCCAAGGTCAATACTCCGCGCTGCCTGTAACAGTTCGGGCGGAGCGCTGGCCGGCAACAATGCGGCCAGCGTGAGTTCATCGCCCGGGACCTCTACTTTTTCCGCAACCACAACCGTTTGCGGCGCCACCAGAACTGATTGTTTTCCTGTGTCTTGTGTTCTTGTGCTTTGCGCCGCGCAGAACACCGGCGCGGCAGCCGGTGCAGCCAGCATGAGTGTTACTACGGCCGCAGGCAAGAACATCCTTCGCGCAAGCTGGTTGGTTGTGAACCAAGAACGATTCATCGCCCTTACCGCCCCAGGGCATTCACGGTCTGGAACATCTGGTCCGCCGCCTGCACCACGCGCGAATTGGCTTCGTAGGAACGTTGCGCCACGATCATCTCGATGAACTCATCCACCACATTGACATTCGATTGCTCCAGAAATCCCTGTTCGATCGTGCCCAGGCCTTCGGTCCCCCCGGGCGTCCCCGTAATGGGGTCTCCGGAGGCCGTCGTCGCAAGAAACAGGTTCTTGCCCACGCTGTTCAATCCGCCGGGATTGGCGAACATCGCGAGCTGAATGCTGCCCACCTGTTGCGCCGCCTGTTGTCCGGGCGTGGTCACACTTACCGTTCCGTCCTGGCCAATGGTGATGGAGGTAGCGTTGGTCGGAATGGTGATGCTCGGCTCGATCGGATCGCCGTCGGCGGTCACCACATTTCCCTCGGAATCGAGATGGAACGACCCGCTGCGCGTGTAACCAATTTCTCCCGAAGGCAGCGTGACCTGGAAAAAGCCCTGGCCTTGAATCGTCAGATCCAGCGGATTGCCGGTGGACTGGAAGTCTCCCTGCAATTGGACGACTTCCGACGCAGCCGCCCGCGTGCCCAACCCCACCTGCAGGCCGGCGGCGACCGTCGTCTGCTGCGTGGCCGCGGCGCCGGGCATGACCATGTTCTGGTACAGCAGGTCCTGGAACTGCAGCCTGCGCTGGCGGAAGCCCGCGGTGCTCGAGTTCGCGAGGTTATTGGCGATGTTGTCCAAATTCATTTGCTGGGCCATCATGCCGCTGGCCGCGGTATACAGAGATCGAAGCATTTCCTTGGCTCCTGTTACACGCGCGGCAATTCGTCTGCCGCAATCTGATTAAAATTGCCGTAGAAAACCGAGAGCGCCCGCTGCAGCATTTCATGGTTGCGCTGCACGGTAAGCAGCCCGACGACGGCGGCCACCGGATCAACGTTCGAAGCGGCCAGCATTCCCTGCCGCACCGAGGAATTCACCGCCACCTGCGCCTGCTTTTCCGGAGCGGAATAAAGCGAATTGCCCATCGCTGCAAGGGCTGCGCCCGGAGCAAACTCGACCACGCGCAGTTTGCCCGCAACCGCTCCTGCCGAGGAGACCGTTCCGTCGGGACTGATGGAAATTTCTCCCGTGGGCGCCTGAATGGGGAGATTTTGCTCGTTCAGCACCAGGTCGCCAGCTTCAGTGGTCAATTGGCCTTTCGTAGAAACTTCGAAGTGGCCGTCGCGGGTATAAAGCATCCCTGCCCCAGTCTTCACCACAAAAAATCCCGGGCCCTCAATGCCCAAGTCCAGCGGATTGCCCGTCTTCTGCAGATTTCCCGAAGAAAGGTCCAGTTGAGTATCGCTGAGGGTATTGAAGTCATTCATCACGCGGTTCAATGGCCCGGAGACTCCCCGCGGGCTGCTGGCCAGCAGAGCATGGAAAGACGGCTCCGCCCGCAAATAGCCCGTGGTATTTACATTGGCGAGATTGTTGGCAATTTGTTCGAGAGCCTGGCTCTGGCTCCGCATTCCCTGGCACGCTGCGTAATACCCGCTGTCCACATTCGCCTCCGCGAAGGTAGATAGAGCAAACGCCGCGCCACTGGCGGGGCAAAAGGACGTAGCAGGCAAATCGCTTATGGGAATGAAATTATCGTTAGCAGGAACAATTCGCGAGCGGATGATTTGTCCGAAAGGAAAGATTTTGCCTAGCGGAAGAAGCGCCCGGCGGCAAAATTTTCCGATGGGTCACGGCGGGTCATAAATGCTCTGCTCCCAAAGGAGCGTGATATTTTGCTGGAAACCTAATTGTTAATTTCGCTTAATTTTGGATTTCGAGCGTTACCGTAATCATCTCTCCTTCAAACTGCATATTGATCTGCATGGACCCGGAATCGGCCATGGAATGCAGATTGTAGTCCGCCCCGGTCACCACGGTCGGCACCGACAACATGCAGCCGCTCGACATGCCCGTCAGCTTATTCTTAAAGTTCCCAGCGAGCATATTGCATATTTCTCCCAGCGCGTCCCACACGTGCTGCTCGGTATCTTTCGCGCCTTCTCCCAGCATGCGCAAGGTCATCTGCACCGCCGCGTGGGTGCTGCATTTCAAGGTGAGCACGCCGCACAACTGCCCGGCCAGCCCGACCATGGCTGTGAATTCTGGAGAGACCTCCTGGCCATCCGCCGCAGGCGCGAGCTTGGCGTGCAACATGATCTCGAAGACTTCCTTCATTGCGAGTTCCAGCAAAGGAAGCCAGTTTTCCTGCGTGTTTTCCCGGACCGTCAATTCGTTGACAACTTTCATTTCTTTGGCGCCAGCAGCGGCAATACGTGTTCTTTTACCTGTTCCGGAGTAAACGGCTTGCGGATGTATCCGCGGGCGCCGATCGAAAGGGCCTGCACAACATTCGACTCGCTGCCCTCGGTCGTGATCATGACCACTGGGACCCCCTGCGCATTTTCCACGTCCTTCACCTGGCGCAGGAACTCGATACCATCCATCACCGGCATATTGATATCGCACAGGATCAGGTCAACGCCGCCATTGTCGAGCGTCGTCAGCGCTTCCGCCCCGTTCGCTGCTTCCTGTACCTCGGTCAGATTGATGCCTGCCTGGCGCAGGGAGCGTTCCACGATCTTCCGCATGACCGAAGAATCATCCACGATGAGGGCGCGCACATTGTTCATAATGGGTCATTACTCATAGAAGCCCAGGATGAGTCGCTTCTTAATTTCTTCTGGTCCTGACCTTTGCTGGCGAGGCTTTTCTCAGGGCCTAAGCCGTCCGCCATTTGCACCATCGGCAGTCCTTGGTTGAACTTTAACGCTTGAACTTTAACGCTTGGACGTTAACGGTTAACGTTAACGCTTGAACTTGAAGAATTGAAATCCACGGTTGGACTTTATTGGCTTGAGTCAAAAGCTGAAACCCACATAGAATTCTAGGCCAGGGTGCGGACGGCCCATTGCGTCGCATCGGCGCCCAAGTGTGGCAGGGATGTTGCTGTAGCCAAAGGAATGTGGAACAACAGGTCGGTATGGCCGCGTTCGGCCTGCAGGCGGAGCCAGACATATTCTCCGCAAAAAACCATGCGCACGCTGCGCGCGCCCAATTTGAGGATATATCCTGAGGCGATATGTGCCATTTCCGCCGGGCCGTTTTCCGCCACAAACAAGAATTCGTTCGTGAATTTTTCACGTTCCAGCCGCTCCAGGGCCGTTCGCATCGCTCCCGGCGGGGTAAGGCACGGATCGGTACCGCAATCGAGGATGTGGCCAACCGCCTGCAGCGCGCAGTAATCCACTTTGTCCGAGAAGGCGATGTAGAGCATCCGGGTCTGCTCGACGAAGCGCACCGGCCACATGCGGAAATGGCGCAGAAGATGGGAAGGCGCCATGCGCGCATATGGCAGTTGCGCGGCGCTCAATATGGGAAGTACCGGACAAGCCCATTGCATCCCCAACGCTGCAGTGACCTGCTGTTCGGTCGCGTAGCCTAATTTTTCCAGCCAGCCGCCCAGCCGTCCTCCATGCGCGCGCTGCGCTTCGAGCGCGGCCCGCAACTGGCGATTGTCCAGTTGTCCTCGGGAAAGCAGCATCAATCCTAAAGGAATGCGGTGACATGTCGGCGCGACCGGCAGGGCGGCATGGTTGCGCGCGGCAAACTTTTCTTGCAGCGCCTGCTCCAGGCACTGCGGCGAACAATACCAACTGGTGTAAAGATAGACCCCGCCGTGGCGCTGCCACAGGTTCCGCCAGGCATGGCGCCGCCCGGCGCAGCCGGAGTTCGCGCAATGAGGAAGAGGATTGCGGCGAAGCCGGGAAAAAAAATTCTGATTGTTAGAGAGTATGGGTTCTGCCGCCATGCTTCAGGCCTCCGCTTCGCGGGCCGCGTGGGAAGCCAGGCTGCCGCTCAATTCGGACGAAGCTACTTCTGCGACCCGCAGCCCGTAGTTTCCGTCCACCACGACGACTTCGCCCCGCGCAATCAGCTTTCCATCCAGCAGCAGGTCCACCGGCGATTGCACTTCGCGGTCCAGTTCGACCACCGACCCAGGGGAAAGATCGAGAATCTCGCGCAAGAGCATGCGCCTGCCCCCGAAACGCAAGGTAACATCCAGCTCGATGTCCATAAACAAGTCGAGGTTCCCAGGAGGCGGCGCGCCGGCTCCAGCAGTTTGCGGACGAACATCGTTTTCTTCTGCAGGAATGCTTTCGCTGGCGGGCGCTGCGGAGGCGTGCGAGGCGCGCAACTGCGCAATGAGGGCGGCGCTGAGTTGCCATTCCATCCACGCAGAAATCGGAGCTCCGCTGGCGGAGGCGACCCAGCCAACAGCTCCCGCGGCCCAGGCGGGCGCGGGGGCGGGCTGCACATGCAACTGCAGGTCTCCCCAACGGGCTTTCATGGCCGTCGTGACATGGCCTGCGACCTGCCGCATCAGCTCTTCGGTAGCATCTTTATGCTCCGGTTTGAATTCGGCGCTGTTGTCGCGCTCTTCCGAAAGCATGGCTTGCGCCAGCGAAAGGGCCGTGGATCGTGGCATGCGCAGGCTCATCTCGCCCCGAAGCGATCCGGCGAATACCGCAATCATGTGTAGATCAGAGGCCGCGGGAGGAAGCGCCTCAGGCGGCGCCGCATCTGTGCACTCCATGGCAATCGGCGTCCCCGCAACCTGGCTGAAGACCGCGGTCATGCTGGCCGCCCAGGCCGCAGCAAACTCCATCGCGCTCGCCTGCGCGGCTTCCGCCTGCGGACCTGCTCCGCTCTCGCTCATCGCGTCTGCCTCCTTTCCGCTTCCGGTTCCACCACCCGTTCCTCTAATTGGGCCGCGCGCTGGCTGCCCCGGCGCGCCACTCCGGCGCTGAACAACGCCTGCCCATTGGCGGAAAACGTGGCCGGCGCTTCAATACGTTTATTGAAGACCAGCACTCCACCCCGGCTGAGCTGCGTAAGCCGGCTGAGAGGAACGCGCACCCCACTCATCTCCAGAGTTGCGCCGAAAACGCAATCCAGCAGGCGCGCGCGCAGGCGCTCGTCCGCCTCCGAACGCGCCTTGAGTTTCTGCCCCGCCCATCCCGCCGAAATCTTGCGCAGCAAGGCATTGGAAACCACCGCCGGGATCATCAGGTTCAGGGCCCCGCGGCTCTCCGCCATGGTGGTCTCAAAACTAAGCGAAAGCGTTTTATCGCCCGCCGCCAGGATGTGGGAGATTTGTTCCGGCTGCTGCCGCTGCTCGAAGCGGAACTCGCAGCCCAACGCCTGCCAGACATTCTGCAGTTCCCGGCAAATGACGCGCACGACGGTTTCGAGTACCTGCTCTTCAATGTCGGTAATTTCCCGAGTGGGCGGAACGCCTTTGCCTTCGCCGCCAAGCAGCACATCAATCAGCGGAAACGCGATGGAGAAATCCAGCTGCAGAATCGCCGTTTCGGCCATCGGGTCCAGGCGGATGGAGGCTAGGTACGTGGTTTCGGGTATGCGCTGCACAAATTCGCCAAATACCAGATGTTCGGCGGAGACGAGCGCGGCCGTGAACCCGGCCCGCAAATACGCTCCCAGCGAATGCGTCAAATTGCGGGCAAAGCCTTCATGCAGGGCGCTGACCGCGCGCATCTGCTCGCGGCCAATCTGTCCCGCCTGGCGCGCGTCCCAGGAGATTACAGATTTGCTGCGCAGGAACCCCGGCGACTTGCCCTCCCGCGAGGCCCGCACCATGGCGTCAATCTGCTCCTGGTTGAGGACTTTTTCTACCATCTCGTGATTCCTTGTTCCTTAGTTCTTTGTTCTTTTCAACCCGGCCCTGCCTGGCCGGAAAAATCTTCCGGTGGAAACCGCTCAGGCTCCGCTGGCTGCGCTCGCCATCCGCTCCGGCGCGCGTGGGCCGGTCAGTTCGCTCATGCGCGCGCGCAGGCGGACAACCGCCATCGAGTGGATTTGCGAGACCCGTGACTCCCCGACGCCGAGCACCGCGCCTACTTCCTTCATGGTCAGTTCGTCGAAATAATAAAGAGACAGCACCTGCCGCTCTTTTTCCGGCAGTTCGGCAATCGCGCGCGCCAGAAGCTCTTTCATCTCCGAGCGCAGGCAAAGCAGGAGCGGCGTCTCTTCCGGATCATCCGGCAGATATTCGCACAGGTCTTCTTCCTTGCCATCGCGGGGGGAAGCCACGCGCAGGCTGCCGATTTCGAGGCCGTCAATTTCGCCCAGCAGAAGCTGTAATCCGCGCAGGTCCATCCCAAGCTCCGCCGCGAGCTCTGGCTCAGTCGGAGTGCGGCCGAGTTCCAGACGCAGCTTGTTATGTGCCTCCTCCAGACGGCGTGCTTTGCGCCGCAGGTCGCGCGGACTCCAGTCCATTTCGCGCAGGCTGTCGAGGATGGCGCCGCGAATGCGGAATTTAGCGTAGGAGCCGAACTGCACGTGCTTGCCACGGTCGAATTTGTGCAGCGCGTCAATTAATCCGAGAACGCCGGCATGGATCAGGTCTTCGAGCGGCACATGGCGGGGCAGCCGTTCATGGATCCGCCGGGCGATGTAACGCACCTGAGGAAGCTGCTCCAATAGCAACTGCTCCCGCTCATTTTCCGTCTGCCACGCTGTGTACGCCTTTTTGCTTGCTTCCGACATAGGTTTCAACCGTTTCTTTCTGCATTGCTTTCGTTTTTTAGCGTTCCCCCGTCACTTCACCGTGCCTACCGACTGCACCGGAATCATGGGAGGAATTTCTCCGGGGGAGAGCACCACCAGCTTGGGCAAAAATGGTTCGAGTAGGCGCTTCACGTGGAAGCGCGCCGGAGTCGAGCACAGCAGCACGGGACTGGCGACGGCCAGCTGCTCGCCGACAATCCGCCGCAGTCCGTCCAGAATGCGGCGCACAAACGATGGCTGCAGTCCGGCAGCGACAGTGGTCGAAGCCTGGCCGGCAAAGGCCTTGCCCAGTTCTTCCTCCATCGCTCCGTCGAGCGTGACCACGCGCAGCTGGCCTTGCTCATTCAATAGCGGACGCACCAGCGCCCGTCCCAGGGCCTGACGCGCCGACTCGACCAAAAACACCGGGTTTTTATTGCTGCCCGCGGCATCAAGCAGGGTCTCGAGGATCGTGGCCAGGTCGCGGATGGAGACCTGCTCGCGCAGAAGTTGTTGCAGGATTTTTTGCACTTCGCCAAGGCTCAAAACTTTCGGCACCAGCTCTTCCACCAGCTTCGGATGGCTCTCGGCCATGCGGTCGAGCAGCCGCTTGGTTTCCTGCCTTCCCAGCAGGTCGGAGGCGTGCTGCTTGATCACTTCCGCCAGGTGCGTGGCCAGCACGGAGGTCTGGTCCACCACGGCGTATCCGGAAGCGAGCGCCTGATTTTGCAGTCCAGGGACGATCCACAGAGCGGAGACGCCGAAAGCGGGCTCCCGCGTCGGAATGCCGGACAGAGGAGGCGGAGAAACTTCGGAGCTGATCGCCAGCAGATCGTTCTCATGCATCTCCCAGCGGGCAATTTCCACGCCCCGCATGGAAACTACATACTCGCGCGGCTTGAGCTTGGGATTGTCGGTAATGTGCACCGGCGGCACAATGAATCCCAATTGCTTTGCCAGATTGCCGCGCAGCGCCCGCACCCGCGACAACAGTTGCCCACCCTGCTGGCTATCCACCAGGGGAACCAGGGCATAGCCCACTTCCAGGCTGAGTTCATCGAGTTTTAACAGGTCTTCGAGAGACTCCTGCGGCTTTTTGTCTTTGTCCGGAGAAGCCACAGGCTTGTCGGACGGGGGCTTGGGCGCGCGCCAGGCCATCAGGCCCACCAGGCCGCCCAATATTAAAAAGGAGAATTTCGGCAGACCGGGAATGGCCGCCAGAGTCAGCATGACTGCGGAAGCAAGAAACAACGGCCTGCGCCCGGAAAAAAGCTGCTTCCCCAAATCGCCGGAAAGACCGACATCGGAAGAGGCCCGCGTGACCACCATGCCTCCCGCCATCGAAACCAGAAGCGATGGAATCATGGTGACCAGGCCGTCGCCCACGGTAAGCACGGTATAAGTCTTCAGGGCCTCGCGGAAAGGAATGTTGAGCTGGAAGACGCCGATGAGGAACCCTGCAACGATGTTGACCGCAGTAATAAGAATCGTGGCCAGCGCGTCGCGCTGATTGAAGCGGGCCGCGCCATCCATCGCTCCGTAAAATTCGGCTTCCCGCGCGATCTGCTCGCGCCGTGCCCGCGCCTGCGCTTCGTCAATGATTCCGGCATTGAGGTCAGCATCAATCGCCATCTGCTTGCCGGGCAGGGCATCGAGGGTAAAACGCGCGGTGACTTCCGCCGTGCGCACCGCGCCATGGCTGACCACGATGTATTGAATGGCAATCAACGCGACGAACAAGACAAACCCGACGACGTAGTTCCCTCCCACGACAAACTGCCCAAAAGCTTGAATCACATTGCCCGCAGCTCCGGCTCCTTCATTGCCATGCAGCAGAATGCGGCGGCTGGAAGCAAGATTCAACGAGAGCCGGAATAAGGTGAGCAATAAGAGCAATGTGGGGAAGACGGAGAACTGCGCCGGGCGCAGAATGCTGATCGCCGAGAGCAGCACCAGCACCGACGCGGTAATGCTGGTTGCCAGCAGTAGATCGAGCAGGAAAGTGGGCAGTGGGACCAGCATCACAAAAACCAGGCTCACTGCCCCAATGGGCACTCCCCACTCGATTACCGGATGGCGTTTGGGAGCGATGGCCGTGGCTGGATTGGCCGCCATAGATTATTTGCCTCCTCGTGCAACGGCTGCCTGCCGGGCGCGGGCGCGCTCCTGGGCGCGGTGAATGGCGGCAAGAATTCCGGCTACCACCGCATAAAGTTTGGGCGGAATGCTTTGTCCTACTTCGACGGCGCGATAGAGGGCATGCGCCAGCGGCGGATTTTCAATCACGGGAATGCCCTGCCAGCGGGCCACTTCCTTGATCTGCCGCGCGACCAGGTTCCTTCCTTTGGCCACTACCCGGGGCGCGTTCATTCCCGGACTGTATTCGAGCGCCACAGCAAATTCCGTTGGATTGGTAATGACGACGGAGGCGCGCTTGACCTCTTCCAGCATGCGCCGTTTGCGCATCTGGCGCTGCAGGCGGCGGATGCGTCCCTTGACCGTGGGGTTCCCGTCAGTCTCTTTGAACTCCTGCAGCAACTCCTCCCGGCTCATGCGCAGGTCTCCCTCCACCTGCTGCCGCTGCAGGAGATAGTCGGCGCCTCCCCAAAGCAGGAGCACAAGGGCCGACTTCCACATCATTTCAAAGGCGTCGCCGAGGGCAAACTGCGCGAGTCCATGCAGATTGCGGTGCCCGAGCGTGAGGACCTTTCCCCAGTCGCGCTGCAGAATTCCCGCGGCGAGATACAAAAGCGCGGCCACGGGTATGAGCGACTTCAGCACACGGGACAATGCATCGAAGGAAACCAATTGCGAGATGTGTTGCGTTGGATTGAGCCGCTCAAGTTTCCATGTCAGCGCCCCGGGCGCAAAGACCAGGCCGCCCTGGGAAAAGGCCGCGAGCGCAGCCGCTCCCCACGTTAACCCGAGCGCCAGCGCCGTGCCTGCGACCGCCGCGCTGCAGCTCCAGTACAGCATCGGCAGGGCATTGGCGCTGCCGCTCCTGGTGGCCGCAGAGTCCAGCGCGCGGCTAAACAGGCCGCGCCATGCGCCCGCAAAATGGGGCGCCTGCGCCGAGACTACGAGAACTGCCGTCATGGTGGCCACTCCGGTCATAAGTTCGCGGCTGCGCGCCACTTGTCCTTGCTCACGGGCCTTCTGCCGCCGCCGTGGTGTCGGTTTTTCTGTTTTGCTGCTGTCCGCCAACGCTCTGCCTTTCTTTGCCCACCCTTGTTAATGCGCCAAATGCAACAAATGTTCTCCGCTCATGATGGCGGCGGTGAATTGCCGTTCGAGCAGCGAGGGCCAGAACCGCAGAGTCCCCGCGAGTGCCAGCACGCCCAAAATGTTTTTGATGGAAAGCCCGGCAAAAATCAGGGGAAACTGCGGCGAGGCTTTCGCCACGAATCCCAGAACGATGTCCACAATCATGGTGGCGGCAATCACCGGCATCGCAATCTGCAGCGCGACCAGCCAAATCGCTCCGGCCGCATGCAGCAAGCCGCCGGCCAGGGAGCCGCTGACAAACGCCGAACCCGGTGGAAGATAGGCAAAGCTCGCCGCCAGGCCCCGCAACAGCCAGTGATGAACGTTCAACTGCAAAAAAATCAGGAGCGCGGTGAACTGATGAAAAATGGCCAGCACCTGCGTGTCCGCCTGGGTCTGTGGGTCGAGGATCGTGATCAGCGAGAACCCCGTCTGGATGCCCACCATCTGTCCCGCCGCGAGTGCCGCTTCAAAGACGAATTGCAGGGAAAGCCCCAGCACCAGGCCGATCACCAGCTCGCCCGCCGCGACCCGCACCCAGCCCATCGCGTCCGCGCGCAGGGCCAGCGGACCGTAGACCGGATAGAGCAACGCCGTCAAAAAAATCGTGAAGGCCGCCTTCATGGGAATCGGAATGGCGTCGCTGCCGAAAAAGGGCGGAAAGATCATGATCCCGCCGATACGCACTCCGGCGAATACCGCGGCTTCCACAATCCGGTCGAGATGAAGAACTGGCATGCAGTTTCCTTAACGCACGTAGGGACGGAAATCGGAAAACATGGCAATGGTGAACATGCCCAGGCGGCGCAGCATCCACGGCATGAGCACGAAAATCGCCGCCGCCACCGCCGCCAGGCGCGGCACGGTCGAAAGCGTGGTCTCCTGCAGCGAGGTCACCACCTGAAAAATGCTGATCAGCACACCTACAACGGTTGCAATCACCAGCATGGGCGCGCCCAGCAGCACCGCGATCTCAAGCGTCTTGCGCATGATTTCAACGACCTGACCGGTGGACATTCCGTTTTCCTCCGCAACGTTTTTTGACTGCCGTGCAATTTTCAACTTTCAAGTGAAACTTTTCATGAGCGACCCGACGAGCAGGTTCCATCCATCCACCATGACGAACAGCAAAATTTTCAGCGGGGTTGAAATCACTACCGGCGGCAGTTGCAACATGCCGATGGAAGTCGTAATGGCCGCGACTACCATGTCCACCACCAGGAAGGGCAGATACAGCGCCGCTCCAATCTGAAACCCGGTCTTCAGCTCAGAAAGGATGTAAGCGGGGAGCACGACCCGCATGGCGAGGTCCTCGGGCCTCGCCGGCCTCGGCTCCTTGGCCAGCTCCAAAAACAGCGCCAAATCTTTTTGCCGGGTGAACCGCAGCATGAAATGCCGCAGCGGAACGGAAGCGAGGTCGAGCGCCTGCATGGCGTCAATGCGGCCACTTTCAAAAGGAACAACCGCCTTCTGTTCAATCGAGGCACCCACCGGTTGCATCAGGAAAAACGTGAGGATCAGCGCCAGCCCGATCATGGTCTGGTTCGTCGGTGTGGTCTGGGTGCCCAGCGCCTGCCGCAAGAAATGAAAGACCACGAGCAGCCGCACAAACGGAGTCACGGCCAGAACAATTGCGGGAAGCAGCGTCAGTACGGTGAGCAGTACGACAATGTTCCACGGCACCGAACCGCTGGCGCCGCCAAAGCCGCTCCAGGAGAGGCCCGTTGCAGGGCGCGGATGCAACACCGCGGCATGTGCGCTTTGCGCGAAGCCCAGCAGCAGTCCTGCAATCAGCAGCCCTTTGCCGCAAATCCTGGCCCGCATCGCTGCTTTCTTTTTCCCTCTCATCTTGTTTCGACCCTGTGT
>JAICKN010000019.1 GCA_025927855.1 Terriglobales bacterium | reverse complement strand
GGTGCGGAGGACTGGCTCAAGGCCCCCGACCGCTTTCATGGACGCCGGGTGTGGTATTCCCTGGTGCACTGTACTGCCTGCGAGTTGATCTGGCTGGAGAATCCGCCGGCACCGGAAGAAATGGCGGCGCATTATGGGCCGGACTATGACCGGTTGATCGCGCAATCAGGAGAATGCTCTCCGGAACACTGGACCGAGCGCCGCGATGCATTATTGCAGTACAAATCGGAAGGCAGTTTGCTCGATCTGGGGTGCAGCTCCGGTTCATTTCTGAATCTTTTGAAAGGCAAAGGTTGGGACTTATACGGCGTCGAGATTTCCGGCGAGTCGGCCAAAAAGGCCAAGGAACGGACAGGTGCCAAGATTTTTGTAGGCGATGTGCTGGAAGCGCCATTTGCGCCCGAGAGCTTTGACGCGATTACCTGCTTTCACGTCTTTGAACATATGTACGAACCGAAAGAAGTGTTGAAGAAAGCCTGGGAGTGGCTGAAGCCGGGCGGAGTTTTTCTTGCGATCATGCCGAACATTGATTGTTCAGAGGCGAGGTTCTACAAATCCTACTGGTATCCACTGGAGCTGCCGCGTCATCTTTTTCATTTTTCTCCAACTTCCCTTTCCAACATGGTCCAGTCGGTTGGATTCAGGGATGTAAAGATTACGACGAGCCGCGCCCCCTTTATTGAGTACCATATCCATTATTTAATGGATAATTTGTACCGGAAACTGGGCCGGGCAAGGCGTCCCGCATCCGCGGCGGGAAATTTTTCTCTGCCATGGCGGATATTCCGTAAGATGTTGCGCCTCACGCTGTTTCCGGTCCTCGTCCGCGCAACATCGCCCTGGGGACATGGACAGATTATGCAGGTGGTGCTGGTAAAACCAGAAACACGATGAATTGGACAGCATATTTCGCGATGTCGGTGGACACCGACGCCACGGCGGCTGCCCAACATTACATCGGTGGCGGCGCCGATTCTTCGACGATTCATCCGTCCGTCTTAGTGGCGATGCTGGTGGCCATTGTCCTGATGTGGGTGCTGCCGCGAAAATACGTCATCCTGCCATTCATGGCAATAATCTTTCTCAGCCCATTGGGTGAGCAAATAGATATCAGTGGTCTGCACTTCTTTGTCATTCGGTTCTTGATTCTCGCGGGTTGGATGCGGATGGGCTGGGAGCGCATTGCCCAGAAGAAACCGATCCTAGGCAAACGTTTTAACAAGGTAGATAAGTTCTTTTTGGTTTGGGCCATGGGGCACTCTATTGCCGTCGTCCTGCTGTGGCGCTCGGGCGCAGCTGTGGTGAACCAGTTTGGCGTGCTGTGGAATGTGATTGGCGGATACTTTCTGATCCGCCATCTGATCCACGATCGCAGCGATATCCTGCGAGTGGTGAAGGCATTGGCGGTCATCACGACGATTCTGGGCCTCGCCATGCTGAATGAAAAGCTCCGCATGCAGAACATATTTGCTTTTATTGGAGGAGTGCCGCTGGTTCCGGAGATGCGCGACGGACATATTCGCGCCCAAGGCCCCTTTATGCATCCCTTGCTGGCGGGAAGTTTTGGGGCGACGTGCGTGCCGCTGTTCATCTGGTTGTGGTATCAGGGAAAGGCAAAAGCTTTGGCAGTTGCGGCGGGATTGGGTGGAATTGCCATGGCGGTGACCTGTGCCTGCAGCACGCCACTGATGGCGGGCCTGGCCGGAGTGGCGGCATTGTTTATTTGGCCCGTGCGCTCCAAGCTGCGAATGATGTTGTGGAGCATGGTAGCGTGCCTGGTGCTTCTGCAAATTGTTATGAAAGCGCCGGTATGGTTCCTGATTGCGCGCATTGATCTGGCAGGAGGCTCCTCGGGCTACCATCGCGCCAAACTGATAGATACATTTCTGCGGCACTTCTGGGATTGGTGGCTCGTAGGGACGAAGGACGCGTTCAGCTGGGGCTGGGACATGTGGGACACGTGCAATCAATATATTCAGGAAGGCGAAGGCGGGGGGCTGATACCCCTAGTGTGCTTTATCCTGATGATCGCTTATTGTTTTCGACGCCTGGGAAAAGCGATGCGGCGGGTCCGCTGGAATTCGAAGCAGGAATGGTCCCTGTGGATATTGGGGTGCGCCTTGCTTAGCCACGTAGTAGGTTTTTTTGGCATCAGCTACTTCGATCAGACGCAGATGGCGTGGTTCATACTGCTGGCGATTGTGCTTGCTGCAACGTCGTTGGCCATGGCCGAACCAAAACCAAAGCCTGCGGCGCTCGATCCAGTGTTATTGCACGAACCGAGCGCGCTTGAAAAAGAATGGCACGGGACCCGTCCGAAGGGCCGCGTAAAAGCCTGGATGGAGTAGGCTGCTCTTTATTCCCGAGGGTCTCAATCATCCGACTATTATGAGGTTGCAGAATTTCCAGGAGCCTGTTGTAGCGGCGCCTGATTGGGATGAAGAGGCAGAACAAAAAGCCTCCCTGGCTTTGCTCATCGCCGCAACAAAGACTTTCGGTTCCTGTGATATGGACATATGCATATATTGCACGTAGTGGGAGCCCGTCCAAATTTCATGAAGGCCGCCCCTGTTTTACATGCATTAAGCAAATATTCATTTGTGCGGCAAAGTCTTGTGCATACAGGACAGCATTACGATAGCAACATGTCGGATGCATTCTTTGTTCAATTGCAGATACCGTCCCCCGATGTAAATCTTGGAGTAGGTTCCGGCACCCATGCGCGCCAAACGGCGGAAGTGATGAGCCGCTTCGAGGAAGTCGTGCTCAATCAGGCACCCGACCTTGTCCTCGTCTATGGAGATGTCAATTCGACGCTGGCCGCAACTTTGGTGTGTTCCAAACTAGGTATAGCGGTAGCCCATGTCGAAGCGGGTCTGCGTTCCTTCGACCATACGATGCCAGAAGAAATAAACCGCCTTGTTACGGACAGGCTCGCTGATTTGCTGTTCACGCCATCGGCGGACGGGGATGAGAACCTGGAACGGGAGGGGGTGCCCAGCAGTAATGTTCATTTTGTGGGAAACGTCATGATCGATTCCCTGGTGAAGCTCCTGCCTCTGGCAAAGAAACATGGGGAGCGCTCAATCCGGCGACGCTACGCGTTGGTCACCCTGCACCGGCCTTCCAATGTGGATGACACTGAAGTATTGACAAAAATTCTAAATACGCTCGCGGAGATTAACAATGATCTGGAAATTGTGTTTCCAGTTCATCCACGTACTCGGCAGAAAATATTGGACAACAAAATCAATTTGAGGAAGCTCAATCTGCTCGATCCAATGCCGTACATTGAGTTTCTCTCGTTACAGTCAAACGCGACGGCGATTGTTACTGACTCGGGCGGAATTCAGGAGGAATCAACCTATCTCGGTATTCCGTGTCTAACTATGAGGAATAATACGGAACGACCGGTCACCGTAACGATGGGAACGAATGTGCTGGTGGGGCAGGATCCAGCGCGGCTGGCAGCTGAGTTACGAAAAATTCTTGAAGGGAATGCGAAAAAAGGAACTATTCCGCCGCTGTGGGATGGTCATGCCGGAGAACGTATCGCGGAGATTGTTACTCGGACTCTGAATTCAAAAAAGCGGGAATATCATGGTTCCGCACCCGCGCAGAAAGTCATGGCGTAGACGGACGGTTTGCATGCAGCGCTTGCGGTAATGTAGGAAGGAAATCCGGGCGGGCAGTTCGCGATCTCTTAACCGAAAAATATGCAGAATGTAATCAGTTATGTTGTGGTGACTCCCGTCCGGGATGAAGAGAAGTATTTGCCGCTGACCATTGAGAGCATGGCGCGGCAGACGATTCTCCCGACGGAGTGGGTCATTGTAAACGATGGCTCGACAGATAGAACACCAGCGATAGCGGACGAGGCAGCAGGTAAATATCCGTGGATTCGGGTGGTGCACCGCCCAAACCGGGGTTTTCGCCAGGCCGGGGGAGGCGTTGTCGAAGCCTTCAATGCCGGCTACCAGGCGATTGCGTGCAAGGACTGGCAGTTCATTGTGAAGCTCGATGGCGATTTGTCTTTTTCTCCCGAATATTTTTCGGATTGTTTCGCGCGATTTCAAGGCTCCACGC
Organism: Terriglobales bacterium; assembly: GCA_025927855.1. GTDB lineage: Bacteria > Acidobacteriota > Terriglobia > Terriglobales > Acidobacteriaceae > JAICKN01. Next base: position 21,109 of record JAICKN010000019.1, on the reverse strand, counting down.
TCGGCATTGCGGGTGGCGGCATTTACAACCTGATTGATGGAAAGAGAGTCTTCGAGCAGTGCCCGATATTCCATGTGCGTGGAGCCAGCAAGATTTACAGCCGCGCCTGCTGGGATGCTATTGGAGGCTTCTGGCCGGCGCCGGGCTGGGACACGATGGATGAAGTAAAAGCGCAACGGCTCGGGTGGGGAACAAAGACTTTTCCCGAGCTTGAGCTTACGCATCACCGCTACACGGGGGCCGCCGACGGAACCTGGAAGACGCTTCGTAAAAACGGCCGGGCCAACTACATTTGCGGCTATCATCCCTTGTTCATGATTGCCAAGTGTATCGGACGTTTGCCCCGCAAGCCATACGTACTGGGTGCGCTGGCGTTGTTTTATGGATTCGTCTCCTGCTATTTCAACGGCACACCTCAGGTAGATGACCGCGCTACGATTTCTTATCTGCGCCAGCAGCAGCTCTATCGGCTGGCAGGGAAAAGTACGATCTGGCGCTAGCCGCGGTAAATCCGAACCATTATTTCCACATCTTTAAAGCTTATGGATGTTTCTATTATCTGTGTCAACTGGAACTCAGTTGATTACATGCGCACTGCGATTACCACCATCCGGAAATATACGCGTCGTGTGAGCTACGAAATTATCGTGGTGGACAATGCGTCTCCGGATGGGCGGGCCAAGAGTTTGAAGGCGGAGTTTCCTGAAATCCAGCTTGTCGAGAGCGACGTAAATCTGGGTTTCGCAAAAGCCAACAATCTGGGATTCAAATATTCCAACGGACGTTATTTATTGTTTCTCAATCCCGACACCGAATTGACGGGCCCTGCCGTTGACATTATGGCGGAGCGCATGGATTCGTTGCGCGATGCGGGAGCGCTGGGATGCAAATTGCTGAACTCGGATGGTTCCACGCAAACCAGTTGCGTGCAGACTTTTCCTACCATTACGAACCAAGTGCTGGACATTGACTACTTGCGCGCTCGCTGGCCGCATTGCGGTCTTTGGGACGTGGGCATGCTATTTCGTGAGAATGTCGGCCCAGTTCCTGTGGAAATGATTTCCGGAGCTTGTCTGATGGTGAGCCGCGACGTATTTGAGCGAGTGAACATGTTTAGTGAAGAGTATTTCATGTACGCCGATGACGTGGACCTTTGCTACAAAATCCAGAGTTTGGGGCTCCGGAATTACTACATCGGCGACGCCACAGTCATCCACCACGGAGGCAAAAGTTCCAGCCAGCGTAGCGCCAACCAGTGGTCGGTAACTATGAAATTCAACTCTATTTTCCAATTTTGCGTGAAGACCCGAGGCTGGCACTACGGGATTGTCTACCGGTTTGCGATGGGAGCAAGCGCGTTGGTAAGACTCGGATTACTGGGCGCTCTGTTCGTTGTGCGGAGTTTACAAGGCAGGGCAAGCACCCTCCGCTACACAACCACTAAATGGGTCGCTGTGCTGAAGTGGTCATTGGGACTGAATACCTGGACGCTCCAGAACAATTAATGATCAAAGGGAATCGCTAGAATGTGCGGCATTTGCGGAAAACTATATTTTGATCGTGGGCGAAAAGTTGCTCCGAGCGTCCTGAAAAATATGGCGGATGCAATCTCGCACCGTGGGCCTGACGACGAAGGATTTCATCTGTCCGGCCCGGCGGGCCTTGGTTTTCGCCGTCTTTCGATTATTGACCTGGGTGGGGGGCATCAGCCACTTTGCAATGAGGACGGTACCATCTGGATTGCATTTAACGGTGAGATCTACAACTACCGGGAATTGCGCGGATTTTTGCAGTCCAAGGGACACATCTTCCGGACACAATCGGATACTGAAGTGATTGTCCATTTGTATGAAGAACTTGGCGAGAACTGTGTTGAGAAACTTCGGGGCATGTTTGGATTTGCTATTTGGGATGAGCGAACACAGTCCCTATTTTTGGCGCGGGACAGAGTAGGAATCAAGCCGCTTTATTATCGTGTTTCCAGCGAGTCCGTAATATTTGGCTCCGAAATCAAAGCCATCCTGGCGGATCCCGAAGTAAAGGTGGAAGTTTCTCCCGAGATCATTGACCGTTTTCTGACCTTCTTTTACGTGCCCGGGGAAGAAACCCTGTTCCGCAACATTCATAAGCTGGCCCCGGGATGTTGCATGCTGGTGCAAAACGGCAGCGTGAAGATAAGGCAATATTGGGACCTGCGGTTTACACGCAGTACGCTGAGTTTTGAGCAGGCGGAAAAACGTTTTAATGAAGTGCTGGAACAATGCGTGAGCATGCACATGATCAGCGATGTGCCCGTGGGTTTCCTGCTGAGCGGCGGCGTGGATTCGACCGCCATGTTGAGTTTTGCGGTGGGCAAGACGGACAAACCCCTGAGCAGCTTTACATTGGGCTTCTCCTCGCCTTCGGTAACTGATGAGCGCCCTTACGCGAGATTGGCTGCCGAACGTTATGGATCGGAGTATCACGAAGCAACTATCAGCTCCAGAGAGTTTTGCGATTTTCTCCCTGACTACGTCTGGTACATGGAAGAGCCGGTTTGCGAACCGCCGGCCGTTGCTCTTTACTATATTTCCAAGTTGGCGCGGGATTTCGTCAAGGTCTTGATCTCGGGCGAAGGCGGCGACGAGGCGTTTGGCGGGTATCCTAATTACCGTAATATGCTTTGGATGGAGCGGTTGAAACGCTTATTGGGACCGTTCAAGGGCGCAGTTGGATCGGGACTGTCCTCCCTAAACGGGGTACTTCATTCCCGGAGACTCAAAAAGTACGCGCCCCTGATTGGTATGCGTCTGGAATCGCATTACTACAGCCGGACTTCGGGACCATTGCAGCTCTTCAATTGCAGCGCCGAACAGCTGTATACGAAGGATTTTTTCCAGCATGTCAATAAGCAGCAATCCGTCCATGCCGTCACTCAGTATTTGCAGAGTGTTGGGGATGCGGGGCGCGACGACCTGGTGAACCGGATGCTGTATGTAGACACGAAGACATGGCTCCCCGATGACCTTTTGTTAAAAGCTGACAAGATGACCATGGCGAACTCAGTCGAGCTGCGCGTACCCCTGCTGGATCACGAATTGCTCGAATTCGCCGCCTCGTTGCCGGGAAATTATAAAGTACGTGGGCTCGAAACAAAATATCTGGCGAAAAAGGCGTTGCGGGACCGCATCCCGCGAGAGATTCGCGAAAGAAAAAAGACCGGGTTCCCGGTTCCTTATGAAAGCTGGCTGAGAACCGATTTGCGAGACTGGCTGCACGATCTTCTGCTCGATTCCCAAACCTCATCGCGAGGCTATTTCAATAGGGGGTTCTTGGAAAAATTGCTTGCACAGTCACAGACTACAGGCGAGTACTCTAAAGAAATTTTTTCTTTGGCGGTGCTGGAATTGTGGCATCGAAGGTTTTTGGGTGCGGATGTCCGGAGCAGCGCGGCCATTTCTGGCCATTGACCCAAGGTGGCACTCTCTTGTATTGGTACGGTTTCCTTTCTCTACGTAACTGAAAGATCACTCTTCCCCTAATTTATTTCTGCTTAAACTGAGATCAGGTAGTCCGAAATTATGAATGTCAATATGAAGGAACAATATCGTATTCCGGCGACAGCGGCGGTTTTGGAAAAGGGATGTTTGTCTTTTCCGGTTGAGGAAAACGATCAGCCGACCGGCTTGAAAATCTGCATGGTCTCCTACTCTATTTACGAATCGGACAACCGGGTGATCCGGTATGCGGAGGCCCTGGCCAAGGCCGGCAATCATGTGGATGTTTTGGCATTGGCGCAAGAAGCCGGAAGTCCATTTCAGGAGGAGATACAAGGAGTCAATCTATTTCGAATCCAGCGGCGGACCCGGCGCGAAAGGAGTCAGATCTCATACGTAGCGCGGATCATGACGTTTTTTGTGCGGACGATGTTTTTCCTGGGCTGGCGGCAGCGCAATGTCCGGTACGACATCATCCATGTGCACTCAGTACCTGACTTTCTCGTGTACGCGGCGTTGTTTCCCAAAATGCGGGGCGCCAAGGTGATCTTAGATATCCATGATATTTTGCCGGAATTTTACGGCAGTAAATTCAGTGCCGGGCAAAAGTCGCTAATGTTCAAACTGCTTTTGAAAGCAGAGAAGTGGTCCGCCGCGTTTGCGGACCATGTAATCATTGCCAACGATATCTGGCGGGAAAAACTGGTGCAACGCTCCGTGAGTTCCGATAAATGTTCGGCGATCTTAAACTTCCCGGACCGGGCGATCTTCTTCCGGCGCGGCAGGACCAGGACAGATGGGAAATTTGTAATCACGTATCCCGGAACCTTGAATTGGCACCAGGGGGTGGACATTGCGATCCGCGCATTCGCTGGAATAAAAGATGATGCGCCCAATACAGAATTCCACATTTATGGAACAGGACCTGGCTTGGAGTACCTGATGGCATTGGCTCATGAGCTGGGGTTAGACGGCCGGGTAAAATTTATGGGTTCGCGCAAGTTGCGGGACATAGCCATCGAAATTGAGAATGCAGATTTGGGCATTGTCCCGAAGCGCAGCGATTCTTTTGGGAACGAAGCGTTTAGCACTAAAATATTGGAATTTATGGCCTTGGGAATCCCTGTGGTAGTGGCGGACACAAAGGTAGACCGTTACTACTTTAATGAAAGAGTGGTTAAATTCTTCCGCTCAGGCGACGAAAAAAGTCTGCGCGAGGCGATGCTCGCTGTCATTCAGGATGCGCGGTTCCGGCAGAATCTCATATTGAATTCTTCGAAATTTGTGGAAAACTTCGACTGGGACCGCCGTAAGAGTATTTACTTTGAAGTTATTACAAAGCTTTTATACAAACCGACGTGAACCTGAACATCTGCGGGCGTTTCATTCTTCTTTATATGTCGGTTAATAATCCATCAGATAATCGACGAACAGTAAAAAAGCTAGTACTCTATCCAGAATTGTAGTTTTACCCTCCCCTATAGTTTCTAATGATCACAGTCATTTTGGGAATTAAGATTCCTCTGCCAGCTGCGGGCGGCTGGCCTGTAATATTCCGGGTTTCGTGATCTTTGCGTTTGGGGCTTGAAAGTGATGAGTAATCCACTAACTGAATATTTTCGCTGTCCGGAGCACTATGCATCTTTTGTGTTTGATGGCGAACCATCCCTGGGAAGCGGCTTTTTTCGTTTTGGCGGAGGAGCGGTTTGTTTTGGACGATGTTCCGGCGGGATTCCCGCGGAATCTCCCGAAGGGCCTCTTTGGGATGGTTTGCAGGCGGCGAGGAACGGAACAGAGAACACAAGCCTTCCCTTCGATTTAGCGGAGGTAGTCGAGAATTTAAGGAACGAACGATATAAGTTTTCCGAGGGCGATGCCGCACTGAGTACGGTACTGGCAAGAATGTACTATTGGGTACGTCCGGTCCTTCCTGTCCCAATCCGAAAATATCTGCAACGCGTGCGCTTGAATGGCTGGAGCAAATTACACTTCCCGCAGTGGCCTGTAGATCGCAGCGTAGACAATCTAATGCGGGAATTGATGCTGCTGGTGTTAAAGGCCAAAGGCGTCGAACGAATCCCATTCATTTGGTTTTGGCCGGAAGGAGCTTCCGGCTGCGTGGTGATGACTCACGACGTTGAAACCAAGGCGGGCCGGGATTTCTGCAGTTCTTTGATGGATTTGGACGACAAGTATGGCATCAAGGCTTCTTTCCAAGTCATTCCGGAAGACCGCTATGGAGTAAGCCACTCTTTTATTGACGAAATTTGGAAGCGCGGCTTCGATGTGGCAGTCCACGATTTGAATCACGACGGGCGTTTGTTCCGAAACCATAGCGAATTTATTTCGCGCGCCAATCGCATCAATGACTACGGGGAAAGGTTCCGTACGGCCGGTTTTCGCTCTGCCGTGCTTTATCGAAAGCAATCCTGGTATGAGCACCTGCGATTTGAATATGACATGTCGGTGCCAAACGTCGCACACCTGGATCCTCAGCGCGGCGGATGTTGCACCATCATGCCGTTCTTTATTGGAAACATCCTCGAAATACCGGTTACCACGACGCAGGACTATACGCTGTTTCACATCCTGAACGATTATTCGCTGGATTTATGGGAACGGCAGATCGCGCTCATTCTGGAAAATAATGGACTCGTGAGTTTTATTGTCCACCCCGATTACGTGATTGACGCTTCGGAACGCAAGACTTACGAAAAACTGCTGGCCTATTTGAGTTCGCTAAAGCATGCAAGGAATTTATGGTCACCCGTGCCCAGCGAAGTCAATCGCTGGTGGCGGCAGCGGGCGCAGATGAAGCTGGTCGAACGAGACGGCCACCTGGAAATTGAAGGGCTCGGCAGAGAACGCGCGCGGATCGCTTATGCAAGCGAGTCCAATGGCCGTCTGGAAATATCCGTGGAGAACTCCTGGGAAGGATATCCCGTTTCCATCAAGGAATTTGAACCGTTGCAAAGTTAATGTTGTTGGATCTTAATGAATCAGCAAACCATTTCAACAAGGAGCGAAAGTGGCGATAGAAGCACAACTCGATGAATCGTTCAACGCGGCGCCGGCGATAACAAACTCTGCCAAAGCGGCTGATTGCGAAGTCGCAATAATCGGCGCCGGCCCTTATGGACTTTCCGCGGCTGCCCATTTGAATGCCATGGGAGTTGATGTGCGGATTTTCGGTCAGCCAATGGAGTTCTGGGGGAGCAAAATGCCCGCTGGCATGTTACTGCGTTCGCCCCGGGAAGCTTCTAACATTTCCGATCATGCCTACTCCGCCACCTTGGACACTTATGAGTCCAGCGCTGGTTTGCCGCAAAAAGCTCCCATCCCAATTGAAACCTTTGTTGATTATGGACGCTGGTTTCAGCAGCAGATGGTTCCACAACTTGACCGCCGCGAAGTGGCGAGCGTCGAACGAGACCAATCTAGTTTTCTGGTATCGCTTAAAGGGGGAGAGTCCCTTCGCGCCAAACGGGTCATTGTTGCTGCCGGCATTGGAAGTTTTTCCCGCGTACCCCGCATATTTTCGGAATTGCCCTCCACGCAATGCTCGCACTGCTATGGCGGATTCGATGTTTCCAGTTTTGCCCAAAAGAGGGTCACAGTGATCGGCGCCGGCCAGAGCGCGCTCGAAAGCGCCGCATTGCTGCACGAGAATGGCGCGGAGGTGGAGATCATTGCCAGAATTCCGGAACTGCGCTGGATTGGAATGCACGGCTGGCTCCATCATTTGGGGCCGATTTCTTCGATGCTTTATTCAAAACACGATATAGGCCCTCTGGGGATTAGCAGGCTGGTCGCTATGCCGCACTTGGTCAAAAGGATTCCGTTGAAATTACGGGACAAACTTCGCAAGCGCGCCGTACGGTCTGCCGGATCGAACTGGCTTCCTGCCCGGCTCGCCAAGGTCAAAGTCACGGCGGAGCGGGCGGTCACTGGCGCCCTCGCATCCGGAAGCGAGTTGATATTGACGCTTAATGATGGCACCAAGCGAAACACCGATCATGTTTTATTGGGCACGGGATACGACGTGAATATCGCCCGTTATGAATTTTTGCCGGAGTCATTATTGAAGCAAATCCACATTAGGGATGGGTATCCCCATATTGGGGCGGGTTTCAGCAGCTCCATCGAGGGTTTGCATTTTGTGGGGGCCCCCGCGGCACGAAGCCTTGGGCCGCTGTTTTATTTTGTGACTGGCACTGAGTTCACTTCCCGGAACCTCTCTTCATATATTTTGCGCAATAGAAAGAAGGCCAACCGGTAATGCAGATGCTTGCCCCAGAACCGGCGGTCGGACTTCAACCCGTGCAACCTTCCCCCCGTCGAAAAAACGTCGGCGCACTGGTGGTCGGAGGAGACCATCCCGCGCTCGGCGTTGTCCGCAGTCTGGGTCAACGGGGAATCCCTGTGTATGTGCTGGAAGATCAGCAATCCATTTCGAGATTTTCCAAATATACAACTCGAGTCATCCGCACTAAGGATTTACTCGATGATGCCTCAACCATCAACGTGATTATGGAGACTGGGGAACGGTATGGGTTGCAGGATTGGGTGCTTTTTCCAACCCGGGACGAGCATGTCGCGGCATTCTCCCTTCATCGAGAACGCCTCGATCAGATCTATCGCGTGACTACGCCGCCTTGGGAAATCACCCGTTGGGCCTGGGACAAGAACAATACATATAAATTCGCAGAAAAACTGGGTATCCCTGTTCCCCAAACCTGGACCGTCCAGGATGCTTCCGAACTGCCCAGCCTGTATCCGCATCTTCCCTTGGCCATCAAGCCTGCTATTAAAGAAAAATTTTTCTACGCCACTGGCGCAAAAGCATGGCGGGCTGAAACTCCTGAACAGCTCCATAGATTATTCGAGCGTGCTAAAAAGCAGATTTTGGTAAATGAAATTTTGATCCAGGAGATCATTCCGGGGAATGGAGATCGGCAGCTCTCGTATTGCGCTTTCTTTTCTAACGGTAAGGCGCATAGCAGCCTGATCGCCAAGCGTAAGCGGCAGCATCCGCGCGAATTCGGCCGCGCGGCGACTTACGTAGAAACCGTGGAATCGCCTGAGATTGAAGAGCTGTCCGAGCGTTTTCTCGCGGCCATAAATTATTACGGCGTCGTCGAGATTGAATATAAGCAAGACACCCGGGACGGCAAATATAAGTTGCTGGATGTGAACGCCCGTACGTGGGGGTTCCACATTCTTGGACAGGCGGCTGGCGTAGACTTTCCCTATCTTCTGTTTGCCGATCAATTGGGAGAGTCTTTGGAACCTCGCAAGGGAACGCCGGGGATCGGATGGCTGCGCCTCATCACAGATTTATCTGCCGTCACATCGGCGATGATTCACGGAGACTTGGGGTTAAGATCTTATTTTCTCTCCCTCAGGCGTACACGCGTGGAATCAGTATTTTCGTGGAAAGATCCGCTGCCCTGGCTTTCAGAAATTTTTCTCCTCCCCTATTTGGTCGTGAAGAAATACCTTTAACGGAGTTGATTCAGATTCTTAAGAAACCCGTGATCGCTTGCAGCCGGCCGGGTACGCGTGCTTTGAAATAAAGGGGAAATCGTGGATTTACAGGAAACGCAAACTCCTCAATTGGACGGCGTAGCTATTGTTGGGATGGCGGGACGTTTCCCGGGGGCCGGGAGCGTCGCTCAGTTTTGGCGCAACCAGCTCCAGGGAGTGGAAGCGGTATCTCATTTTGCCGTTGATGAACTTGAAATTCCCAACGCATCTGAAACAGCACGCCAACCGGGATATGTGCGGGCACGGTCGGTCCTTTCGGATCCAGATCTATTCGACGCTGAATTCTTTGGCATTTATCCACGCGAAGCAGAGCTGATGGATCCACAACAGAGATTATTTCTGGAAGCCTGTTGGGAGGCATTGGAGGACGCGGGCTACGATCCATTCGCCTATCCATTGTCAATCGGGGTATTTGGCGGATGCAGCGTAAGCACCTATTTTCTCTCGCGTCTGTGCGCCAATCCAGGATTTATCTCGAAGTTTACCGGCGGATACCAGGTGGGGAATTACCCCGAAATGATGGGGAACAACATTGACTTTTTGGCGACTCGCGTAGCTTACAAGCTCAATTTGCGCGGACCCAGTTTCACCATGCAGGCGGGATGTTCCACTTCGCTTTTGGCGGTTTGCCAGGCTTGCCAGTCTTTGTTGACTTACCAATCAGATATGGCCCTGGCCGGCGGATCCTCCATTACATTTCCACAAAAGCGCGGTTATTTCTATCAGGAAGGCGGTATGGTTTCCGCCGATGGCCATTGCCGCACATTCGATGCAGACGCCACTGGTACCGTCTTTGGCAGTGGCGTGGCGGTAGTCCTGCTGAAGCGCCTTGAAGATGCAGTTCACGATGGCGATCAAATTTATGCGGTGATCCGGGGCTTCGGCGTCAATAATGACGGCGCGTCCAAGGTCGGCTATACGGCACCGAGCGTCGAAGGACAAGCGCGGGTGATTGCTTTGGCGCAACAGGCTGCCGGAGTTGATCCGCAAACTATCGGTTACATTGAGGCCCACGGAACCGGGACCGCGCTAGGCGACCCTATTGAGCTTTCGGCGCTTACCCAGGCGTTCCGCTCGCGTACGAAAGCGAAGAATTTCTGCGCTATTGGGACCGCAAAAACGAATGTGGGACATCTGGACATTGCGGCCGGAGTCACAGGATTGATTCATGCATCACACATTGTCCGCCATGGAATATTCCCCGCGACGTTGCATTTCCAGAAGCCGAACCCAAAGTTTGACATGGAGAGCAGCCCATTTTATGTAAATTCGAAACGAGCAGATTGGAAGAGCGGAGACCAGCCGCGCCGCGCCGGGGTAAGCGCGTTTGGCGTTGGCGGCACGAATGCGCACGTTATTTTGGAGCAGGCCCCTGCTGGTGATTCGGCCAAGTCCAAAAGGGGAGCGCAATTGCTGGTTCTCTCGGCCCGCTCGGAGTCGGCATTGGAGCGGTCCACCGACAATCTCGCGGCGCATTTGATTGCGAACCCGAATGTGAACCTCGCAGATGCTGCATGGACCCTTCAGATCGGGCGCAAGGCCTTCTCCTGCCGTCGTGCCATTGTGGCGCGCGATGGTAATGAAGCGATTGCGGCGCTCACTCAGCGTGACCGGAAAAGGATGCAAACCCGGTCACAACAGAGCGACAAAGCATCCGTATGTTTTCTTTTCCCGGGGCAGGGATCGCAGCATGCGAATATGGCCCGGGAGATTTACGAAACAGAACCCGTCTTCCGGAAAAATGTTGACCTCTGTGCCCAGATTCTTCAGCCTGAATTGAAGGCCGATCTTCGGACATTGCTCTATCCTCCCGATGGCACTTCCGAGGAAGCACAACGGCGGGTCACGGAAACCATTGTTGCCCAACCGGCGATTTTCACCATTGAATATGCGCTGGCGCAGCTCTGGATGGACTGGGGAATTCAGCCACAGACGATGATGGGGCACAGCATCGGGGAATTTGTAGCTGCGTGTGTGGCCGGTGTGATGAGTTTAGAGGATGCGCTGCGGCTGGTGGCGGCACGTGGCCGGTTGATGCAGCAACTTCCAGCGGGCGGCATGCTTTCCGTGCGCCTGCCGGAAGCTGAGGTGCTCCCGCGATTGAACAAGAATCTTTCGCTCGCGGCTGTGAATGCTCCATCTTTATGCGTGGTGGCCGGACCGTTTGATGCGCTGGACGCTCTCGAGCAGAAGTTGACGGCTGACGGGATCGCATGCCGCAGGTTGGTTACGTCGCATGCGTTTCATTCGGCGATGATGGATCCCATTGTCGCGCCGTTCACGGCGCAGGCACGAAATATCCGATTGAAGCCGCCAACGCTCCGTTATATCTCCGGAGTAACCGGAACATGGATTAAGGACGGGGAAGCTACCAATCCTGATTATTGGGCGCAACACTTCCGGCAGCCGGTCAAGTTTTCCGCTGGAATCCAGCAACTGCGCTCGGTTCCGGAATACATTCTGCTCGAGGTTGGTCCGGGAAATGTTCTGTGTACTCTTACCCGCCAGCACAACGGACCGGCAGAACAGCTGGTTGTGCCATCGTTGTCCGATGGTCATTCCGGACGGGGAGATGCGCTTGCTCTTATGAATGCGCTGGGTGCATTGTGGACAGCTGGTATTCAGCCTTCCTGGTCCAAGCTTCACCAGAATGAGCGGCGGCAGAGAGTTTCGCTCCCTACCTATCCGTTTGAACGAAAGCGTTATTGGTTACAAGCGTCCGATACAGAATGGGTCACCACCTCCCCGGCTGCCCCCGTTGCTGTTCCCGAAATGCCCCTGACGGGTCCAACCGCTGCAAAAGTTTCAAAAATGGAGGAAATACCGACTGTGAACGCCGCAACCCAAGCAACCGAAGCCCCCTCCGTACGCCGCATTGATCGCATCCGCCAGTCGCTTGTGGAGACCTTCCAGGATCTCTCGGGCATGGATTTGGCGCAGGTGGATGGCTCCGTGACGTTTCTTGAAATGGGCTTTGACTCCCTTTTTCTGACCCAGGTTACACAGGCCATTCAGAGCAGCTTCGCATTGAAAATTACATTCCGGCAGTTACTGGGGGACCTCTCCAGTATGGACAGCCTTGCACAATATGTAGAGAGCAAGCTGCCGGCTGACCGTTTCGCCGAACCGGTTTCCACCTCAATATCTGTTCCCGCCGCGCTCCCACAGCCGGCCGCTGGGGCAGTGTCACAAGTCAGCCCTCTTGCGGTTTCATCCCTTGAATCTTCCTATGGAAACGGAGGCAACTCTATGTCCGAATCTTCTGTTGAGCGCTTGATGCGGGAACAACTTCAGGCCATGAATCAATTGTTCGTCAAGCAGATGGAGATGCTCCGTGGCTCGGCGGATACGGCTGCGCCTGCGCCGCAGGCAGCAGCGAGTTTGCCGGTGCCGGTCACATCTGCAGCTCCTGTAAGAACGACCCAACCGCCAACTCCTGCGGACCAATCAGTGCCGAAGAGCCTGGCCTCCAAGGAGGAGTTCAAACCCTTTGGTCCGTACAAGCCGCCCCAAAAGGGAATCACGGGTGAACTTACGGATCAGCAAAAGAACGGATTGAAGAGATTAATTGATCTTTACTCCCGGAAGACGGCCAAATCTAAAGCTACGACGGAAGAGTACCGCAAGGTTCTCGCCGATCCGCGGGTGGTTTCGGGGTTCCGCGCGCAATGGAAGGAAATGGTGTACCCAATTACGACGGTACGCTCGAAAGGGTCAAAGCTTTGGGACGTGGATGGCAATGAGTACATTGATATTCTCAACGGCTTTGGTCCCATCATGCTTGGGCACCGTCCGGATTTTGTGGAGAAGGCGGTTGAACAGCAGCTGCACGAAGGTTTCGAGATTGGTCCGCAGACCCCTTTGGCCGGGGAAGTGGCCAAAATGTTCTGCGAAATGACTGGAAACGAACGCATGACTTTCTGCAATACAGGGTCTGAAGCGGTTACAGCCGCTCTGCGCGTTTCCCGTACCGTCACAGGGCGGAACAAGGTGGTCCTGTTCGCGGGGGACTATCACGGTATGTTCGATGAAGTGCTGGTGAAAGGCATTAAGAAGGCTGGAGGGCCGCAATCCGCCCCGATTGCACCTGGGATTCCCAAGGAGAAAGTTGCCAATGTTGTGGTTCTCGACTACGGCACTCCGGAATCTCTCGAGTGGATACGAAAAAATGCTCAGGACCTTGCGGCAGTGCTCATCGAGCCGGTGCAAAGCCGTCATCCCAACCTGCAGCCTGTCGAGTTCCTGAAGGAGATCCGCAAGATCACCCAGGAATCCGGCACGGTGATGATCTTTGATGAAGTGGTGACCGGGTTCCGTGTTCATCCCGGTGGTTGCCAGGCGCTGTTCGGTATACGCGCGGATTTGGCGACTTACGGCAAAGTCATGGCGGGGGGCATGCCCATTGGAGTGCTTGCCGGAAAAGCCGAATTTATGGATGCACTGGATGGTGGCCAATGGAAATTCGGCGATGACTCTTATCCCGAGGTCGGAGTTACGTTCTTTGCGGGCACGTTTGTCCGCCATCCCCTTACTGTCGCTGCCGTGAAAGCCGTGTTGCAGCATTTTAAGGACGAGGGGCCGGCTCTTCAAGAGAGACTTACCGCTAAAACCGCCCGAATGGTGAAGGAAATCAACACCTTCATGGAGCAGAACTCCGTTTTCACGCGTCTCGAAACCTTTGGCAGCATCTTCTATTTTAGTTTTCCGCCGGAAGAACGTTTTGCCAGCCTGTTCTACTACTTTTTGCGCCTCAAAGGCATTCACGTGCTGGAAGGCTTCCCATGCTTTTTGACGACAACCCATAGCGATGCGGACATCGAGCGGATCATCACGGCTTTTAAAGAGAGCGTGGTGGAGATGCAGAAGGCTGGTTTTTTTCCTCAACCTGCGAATTCCGCAAGCATCAGTGAGTCCCACTCCAACTCGATTCCCGCCGCGCCCAGTGAAGTTCCGCTTACGGAACCGCAATTGGAAGTCTGGCTCTCCGATCAGTTAAGTAAAGACGCATCCTGCAGCTATAACGAATCATTCTCGCTGGACATGCGGGGCAATTTGAATGAAGCCGCCCTGAAGGAATCGCTCCGGACAATCATCGAGCGTCACGACATTTTGCGGGCGACGTTCCATGGGGAAGGTCATTCGCAAAAATTCGCAGCGCACCTTGACATCGAAATTCCAACTGAGGATTTGACGCACCTGACCGCAGCGGAGCAGGAAGACGCTCTAAAAACGATTATTGAAGACGATGCGAACACGCAATTCAAGCTGAGTGAAGGCCCGCTGGTTCGCGCGCAACTGTTGAAACTGGGTGCCCAGCGCCACCGGCTTATTTTTACATCCCACCATATTGTGTGTGATGGCTGGTCCACCAACGTGATATTGGATGAACTCGCGAAGCTTTACAACGCCGCCGACCGCGGCCGCGGCTGTGATTTGCCGGCACCGATGAGCTTTAGCGTTTACTCCAAAATGCAAAAGGAATACCTGGATTCCGCAGAAGGCGAGAAGACGGAAAAATTCTGGCTGGAACAGTTTAAGCAGCCTTCTTCGTTGCTGGATCTGCCCATTGACCGTCCACGCCCGGCAATCAAAGAATTTAAAGGCGCGACCTACCGCCGCAAGATCAGCGCTGATGCCTATGCCGAAATCAAAAAACTGGGAGCAAAACAAAAGTGCACTTTATTTGTGACGCTGCTTTCGGGCTTTCATATTCTGTTGAGCAGACTCAGCGGCCAGGACGATATCGTGGTCGGCGTGCCTACCGCTGGACAATCCTTGCTCGAGGATGCGGTCCTGGTGGGGCATTGCGTGAACTTCATTCCGTTGCGAGGCCGCGTGGAAGGCGCTTTGAAGGCCTCTGAATTTTTGGCGCAGATGAAGCAGACAGTTCTGAACGGATACGAGCACCAAAATTACACCTATGGACGTCTGGTGCGGAAGCTTTCGATTCCGCGTGACCCGAGCCGGCTGCCTCTTACTGAGGTCCAATTCAATCTGGAACGTGTTGGCGATGGCTTGGAATTCGATGGATTGCAGGTGGAAGTTGATCCCAACCCAAAAAGCTTTGTAAATTTCGATATTTTTTTGAACATCGTTGAATCGAAAGATGGACTTGCGCTCGACTGTGATTACAATACGGGCCTTTTCGATGAAGACACAATCGCCCGTTGGCTGGGGCACTACGAGACTTTGCTGCTGGGCATGGTGGCAAATGCGGAAACGAATATCTCCAAGCTTCCCATGCTTACAAAGCAGGAACAGCAGCAATTGCTCACGAAAGGGAACGGCGCCAATGTTCCTCTGACGGGCGATCTTTGTGTCCACCGCTTGATTGAGAAGCAGGCGCAGCAAACGCCAAATGAGACTGCGGTGGTATTCGAAAACCAGCAGCTTACATACGCTGAACTGGACCATCGCAGCAACCAGCTTGCAAATTACCTGCGCAAGCTTGGAGTCAAGCCAGGAGCGCGCGTGGCGGTGTTTGTCGAGCGTGGCCTGGAAATGATCATTGGGCTGATTGGCACCCTCAAGGCCGGCGCGGCGTACGTTCCAATGGATCCCATTTTCCCGCCAGAGCGGCTGCGTTATGTTCTGGAAGACGCCCGCACTCCGGTGGTGTTGACATTGAAGCCGCTTACCAAATCATGGTCGTTTGGTGATGCGCAAGTCGTCCACCTTGACGCGGATTGGGAAACGGTCGCGCTGGAGAGCACTGGCAAACCGTCAGAACTCGCGCGGCCGGAAGACATTGCTTATGTGATTTACACCTCCGGTTCGACGGGAAAACCCAAGGGAGTCGAGGTTCCGCATCGTGCTGTAGTCAACTTCCTGCATTCCATGGCAATGCAACCAGGCATGGCGAAGACCGACACATTGGCCGCGGTGACGACCTTATCTTTTGATATTGCGGGCTTGGAACTGTACTTGCCGCTCTGTGTGGGAGCTCGCCTGGCAATTGTGACTCGTGAAACCGCTTCTTACGGAGTGCAATTGCTCGAACAATTGAAGAAGCTGAACGTCACGGTCATGCAGGCTACGCCGGTCACGTGGAGGCAGTTGCTCGATTCCGGGTGGGAAGGGAATCCCCGGTTGAAGGTGCTTTGCGGCGGGGAAGCATTTCCGCGTGAACTTGCAAATGAACTGGTCAATCGCGCAGAGTCGGTTTGGAACATGTACGGCCCAACGGAAACCACAATCTGGTCCGCAGTTGGACAAGTAAAGGCCGGGGAGGGGCCAGTCCTTTTAGGCGAGCCCATTGCGAATACGCAGTTTTATGTCCTCGATCAGGAATTGCAAATATCGCCGATCGGTGTGCCTGGAGAACTTTACATCGGTGGTGAAGGCCTAGCACGGGGATATTGGAACCGCGCGGAGCTTACTGCGGAGAAGTTCGTATCGAGCCCTTTCGAGCCAAATTCCCGAATCTATAAAACAGGAGACCTGGTAAGACGCCTGGCGAGTGGTTCCATTGAATTTCTAGGCCGCATAGATGACCAGATCAAGCTGCGCGGGTTCCGCATTGAGCTCGGGGAAATTCAAACAGTATTGTCCGGTCATTCTGGTATTGCGGAGTCAGTCGTAATTTTGCGGGAAGACGTGCCCGGAGAAAAGCGGCTGGTAGCGTATATCGTGCCGGTGGGTGAAACCGCGCCAGCCCATACGGATCTGATGAGCTTCCTGGCTAAAAAATTGCCGGACTATATGGTGCCTGCGGCGTTTATTCAGATGGAAAAATTGCCATTGACTCCCAATGGGAAGATCAATCGGCGGGCGCTCCCTGCCCCTGACTGGTCGAAGCAATCGCGCGGAAAGCCGTATGTGGCTCCGCGTACCCCCGAAGAGCAAACTATGGCTGGGATTTGGGCGGAGGTGTTGCGGCTCGAACGGGTTGGCATTCAAGACAATCTCTTCGAACTGGGTGCGGATTCGCTGCACGTCTTCCAGATTGCCGCCCGGGCCAGCAAGGCGGGGATTGCTGTGACGCCGCGACAGATTCTGCAACACCGCTCGATCGCGGCGATCAGTGAAAACCTGTCGAATGCCTCTCAAACTACTGTGCAGGTCCCTGTACTTAAGCCTGTTGCCCGGCAGAGATACCGCTTGCAGACCGAGCCACGAATGAAGACGGAACAAAATAAATAATGAAGGGCTCCTCGAAATGACGGCGAATCCATTCAACGTTACCGCCGAACCGCTCTCAGGCGGACCCATGGAAACTGCGGATGAGTTCTTCGCGTTTCCATTGTCTCCCGCGCAGGAGAGGATGTGGCGTGCCGATCAGGGCCGTCCTGGATGTCCTGCGCTGAATGGCTCCTTTCGTTTTTCGCTGGAGGGCGCGGTTGACCCGAAGGTGCTCGAACGCTCATTAAACGAAATTGTGCGGCGTCACGAAATACTGCGCGCGACCTTCCAAATGCGCAACGGGACACTGGCGCAGGTCATTGCACCTGTGCTCAAAGTTGGGCTGACCTTTACAGACCTGCGTCAATTTTCCAGTGCAGAACGGGAAAAGGAACTCGACCGCATCTGCACCGCGGAAGCGCGTAAGAGTTTTGATTTAGCGAACGGACCATTGGCGCGCTTTGGTTTGCTTCAGATGGATGATTTGCGGTACGTCCTTATGGTCACCATTCATCATATCGTCTGTGACGGCTGGTCCCTCGGGCTGATCATGGAAGAACTGACGCAGATATATCCAGCTTTGATCGAGAGTCGCCAGTCCCCCTTGGCGGAACTGCCGATTCAATTTGCCGATTACGTAATCTGGCGCGAGGAGTGGGACCGCGGCCCGCGAGTTGTTGGACAGACGGCCTTCTGGAAGAAAAAACTAGCGGGCTATAAGCGGTTGGAGGTAAAGATCGATTTTCCCCGTCCCTCGCAGCGGAGCATTAATAGCGCGATTATTTCCAATCTATTACCGCGCGAACTATCGTCGCAATTGCGTGAATTCAGCAATCAAACCGGCAGCACTATGTTTAACACTACCCTGGCCGCCTGCATGACGTTGCTCTGGCGCTATACCGGCCAGACCGATATTTGCTTGGGCACGCCCCTCGCCGGCCGGAATCGCCCCGACATTGAAGGACTGATTGGTCTCTTCATCAATTATGCGATGTTGCGCGCCGAGGTTGATGAAACCCTGACATTTTCTGAATTTGCCTCCCGGGTGCGCGAGTCGGTGTGGGAAACACTGGACAATCAGGATGCTCCTTTCGAGCACGTTGTGAAGAGCCTGCATCCTTCCGAAGATATTTTTCGCGATCCGTTCTATACGGTGAGTTTCATCTGTCAGCGGGAGTACGCGCGGGCCTCGGCTTTCACCTTTGATCTTGCAGGTGTTCGCATGTCTACGATGCCTTCCAAATCTCAGGGCGCGCTTTACGATCTGAATTTCTTTATGGTGGAGCGGGAGGCTGGATGGCGGCTTTCTCTCGAATACAACACCGACCTTTTCCGCTCCTCCACAGCGGAACGGATGCTGGAGGATTTTACCGCGCTGCTGCATTGGATCGCTGAGGACGCTAACCGGAAAATATCAGAGTGCCCGATAAAGCCGGTTTTACCCCAAGTAAGTTCAACCACGGCCCATATTGTTGCCGTGCAGGAACCAGCGGCAACTGGCCCGGCAGAGCCAGAAGTATTTGCCATGCCGGCAAGCGTCGTGCAGAAGCGGTTCTGGACACTCGGACAACTCGATGCCAGCAATGCCGCCCTTCACATGCATCCTTGTGTGCGGATTTCCGGAGACTTGTCTCCCGACTTACTCCAATGCAGCCTTCAGCGGCTGGTTGAGCGTCACGAATTGTTGCGCACAAGCTTCGAGATGGCCAACGACGAGCTACTGCAGGTGATTGCGCCATCGCAGAAAATTGCGATGCCTGTTATTTCGTTGGAAGATATTTCCCCATCGCGGAAAGAAGCCACGCTTCGGGATCTTTTAAAAGCTGAAGTGAGCGCTCCGTTTGATTTGGCCCGTGGCCCACTCGTGCGTGCGCGGTTGTTCAGGGTGGGTGCGGGCGAGCATGTTTTTGTGATGACCACGCATCACATCATTGTGGACGGCTGGTCACAAAGCATTTTGCAACGGGACTTGTGGGCCATTTACGAGGCACTGGAGAAGGGAAGCGAGCCCTCGCTTTCCGCGCTGCCGCTTCAATATGGCGATTACGTGCACTGGCAGCAGGAGTGGCTGGCTTCCCCCGCCGCGCAGGAGGAATTGGAATTTTGGAAAAGACAGTTGGCGGCACCCCTTCCGGTGCTGGAAATTAGCACAGACCACCCGCCGCGGAACCGGCCCCAGTCCAATGGGGGTATTGAGACTCTTTTGTTACCGGAAGATCTTGTCCAGCGATTGAAACGCATTAGCCAGGCGGAAAACCTGACCATGTTCATGTTGACGCTGGGATGTTTTGGCATTCTGTTGCACCGGTATACCTTGCAGGATGATTTTTTGATTGGGTCTCCCGTGGCCCATCGAAACCCGGACACAGAGTCTTTGATTGGCCCTTTTGCCGGGCGTGTTTCTTTGCGCATGAATTTTTCCGGCAACCCTACAGTACGGGAACTTCTTCATCGTGTACATGAAACTGCCCTGGATGCGCTTGGACATGCGGAATTGCCTTTCGAGATTCTGCTGGAGCATTTGGATGTTCGTTCCGTCCATGGGCGCAATCCATTTTCACAACTCTATTTCTTTTATCAGACGGCGTTCCTCCAGCCCCGCCAGTTGCCAAAGTTCACTGTCACCCCAGTGACCGACCTCGGGTTCGGAACCCATTTCGAATTGCAATTGGCGGTCATTGAGCGGCAGGAGGGACTTAGAGTCCAGTTCGAATACAATCCTGATCTTTTCCTGCCAGCCACCATCCAGAAAATGATCGAGGACTACCGCCAGGTATTGGACGCTGTTTCAAAAGGCCCGGAGCTGCATATGGATGCAATTCCGGTTAGCCCAAGAAAGCAAACGCCCACTGCGCCGGGGCCACCCATGACAAAGGCCCAAGTTCAGAGCCTGCCTCCCCGGAATGAGACGGAGCAGAAGCTTACCGCGATTTGGGAGGAAGTCCTCGCAACCAAACCGATCGGGGTGAACGACAACTACTTCGACCTGGGCGGAAATTCAATTCTAGCCACCCGGTTATTTGCGCAGGTCGAACGAGCATTCGGTCTTAAACTTCCGCTTTCAACCCTTTTTGAGGCGCAAACGCCTGAAGCTTTTGCCCAGTTATTGAACAGGCGTGAGCAGGGACTGGACTCCGAGTGGTCGCCGCTCGTGCCAATTCAGAAAAACGGAACAAAGCCGATTTTCTTCTGTGCTCATGGCGCTGGCGGCAATGTGCTTATTTACCGTGATCTTTCCCGCCTGCTTGGCGATGATCAGCCGTTTTATGGATTGCAGTCCCGGGGCTTGGATGGAATGCTTTCACCTTGTACGACGATTGAGGAGATGGCATCTCTTTATGTGAGCGAGATACGGAAGGTTCAACCCCGTGGCCCCTATTTCCTTGGCGGCTATTGCATGGGAGGAACGGTTGCCTATGAAATGGCGCAACAACTGACTGCATTAGGCGAGAAAGTTGCGTTGCTTGCCGTCTTTGACACGCTTGATTGGACAAAGGTGCTTCCCGCGGACAGTTTGTGGGCGCAACTGCGCCATCAGGGACAGCGGGTGAGTTTTCACATCAAAAGTATTTTCCTGCTTGGATTCAAGGACAAATTGAAATTCTTTCAGGAAAAGCTGAAGGTGCTCTTCAAAAGAGTCAAGGTATGGAAAGGGATGTTGCTGGGCCGGATTGCAAAAGGCCAAAAGCATCACGATCAGTCATCTTGGGTTTTGGCAAATGTATGGAGAGCCAATGATGAAGCTTCATTAAACTACGCTCCCCAGGCTTATCCGGGATTTCTCACCGAGTTTCGGCCGGTTCGACAATATTCAAGATGCAATGTCCCCAATATTCATCTGGACCATTTGGCGCAAAAAGGCGCTGATGTGGTGACTCTCCCACTTTATCCGGCAGGCATGATGGTTCAGCCATTTTTACAATACCTGGCGGAGGGGTTAAAACAGGCGATTGAGAAAGCAATTT
>JAICKN010000171.1 GCA_025927855.1 Terriglobales bacterium | reverse complement strand
TGAACCAGGCGCCGCCGGTGAAGTTCAAAGACCTGGAAGAAATCGTCAGCCACAAGATCAGCGTCAACCTCATGCCCTTTGAAGTCCGCGCGGATTTTGTGCGGGTAACCGACGATACGGTGCTTGTGCCCGTTACCGTGCAGGTGCAGAACCGCGACATCACCTTCGTCAATAAAGATGGAGTACAGCGGGGGACGGTAAATATTTTTGGTCGTCTAACCACGCTCGGCGGACGCATTGCGCAGACCTTTGAAGATACGGTGCAGAACGATGTTCCGGCAGAGTTGCTGCCCAAGGTGGCGGAAGGAGCATCGGTTTATTCAAAAGCCGTACCTTTGCGCCCGGGACGGTACCGCCTGGATGTCGTCGTGAAAGACGTGAATGGCGATCGCACTGGCAGTTACAGCAAGGGCATCGTCGTGCCTGAGTTCTCCGAGGACCGCTTGGCATCTTCCTCGCTGATTGTGGCGGACCAGATGGAGCAGGTCCCGGTAAAAAACGTGGGCACTGGAATGTTCGTGATTGGAACGACCAAGGTACGCCCAAGGGTCTCCGCCAGCGCGGACAAACCGGCGGTATTCAAACGCAACCAGAAAGTAAATTTCTGGATGCAGGTATACAATCTCGCAGTGGACCAGAAGACGCATAAACCTTCTGCCACTGTGGAATATGACATTGTGAACGCGGCAACCAATAAGCCCATTGTTCATACCGTGGAATCCACGGAAAAGATGGGCAATATCGGAGACCAGATGACTTTGGAGAAAACGCTCTCAGCCTCCAATCTCACGCCTGGCACTTACCGCATCGAAATAAAAGTGAGCGACAATCTCTCAAAGCAGGAAGTCGGGCCCACGGCGACCTTTGCTGTGGAATAGTTCTGTGGACCGCGCTGTTCTGGGGTGCGGATGATGCTTCGTAAACTCGGGTTCTTTATTGTCGCGCTGGGCATGACTCTTCCGGCTTTTGCCGCAGGCAGGGAGAGTTCCATCTCCGGATACGTGCGCGATTCCGCTGGCGCTCCTCAGATGGGGGCCATGGTCGAGCTTCTGAGTTCAACTCTCCAGGACATTCACCTCTTCACAGACGAAAACGGACACTTCACTGCCGCCGGACTGGTTCCGGGGATGTACAACATCCGGGTTTCAGCGCCCTTGTTTCTTCCCACCTTAAGAGAACGGATAGGGTTGCGCGCTGGCGGGACTGTCGTACTGAACTTGACTCTCAGCACGCTTTTTGATGGCCTGCAACTCGCGCCCGCGCACAATGTTTCCGACGAAGACGATTGGAAGTGGGTGCTGCGTTCGGCAGCGAACCGTCCTATTCTCCGCATTCTCAACCAGCAAGGCCAGGGCACGCCCGCTTCGGTCAATCCTGAACGCGCTCTTAAGGGTTCGGTGGCGTTCGTTGCCGGTTCATCTTCCAATGGATTCGGCGGCACGTCGGACATGAGCACCGTGTTTTCCCTGGAGAAATCCGTTTTCTCCACTGGCACCATGGCGCTCAGCGGGAACCTTGGGTATGGTAATGCTTCCCCGGCGACGGTTCTGCGCCTCTCCTATACCCATCAGTTGCGGAATGGCTCATCGCCTAAAGTTGCGCTTACCATGCGCCGTTTCCAGGCCCCCGATGGAGCCTTGCGCGACGCAGACCTTGAGGCTCTGGCGTTAAATACCTCGGACACCATGGCGCTGGATGATCTGGTTGAGCTGCATTTTGGCAGCGAGCTGCAAACCATCCAGTTCATGGGCAGGGTGACGGCATTTCGCCCCTTCGGCTCCGCCGATATTCACCTTTCGCCGGACACGGTACTGGAATACGCCTACACCACCTCGGAGCCTGATACGCGCGAGCAAAAAGGCTTCGATTCCGCTCCGGCGGATTTAAGCGAATCCGGACCGCGCATGAGTATTGCGGCATTTTCGCCCACCGTTGAGCATGCCCATCATCATGAAGTGTCTTTTTCTCATCGCATGGGTGGAACAAACGTACAGGTGGCGGGGTATTTTGATCGCGTGGGAGATCCGGCTCTCACCGGAGTTGGCGAGGCCAGCGGTTTGGATGGATACGCATTGTCCGATCCCTATTCGGGGACATTCACCTACCGTGGGAGGAATTTTGAAACCAACGGAATGCGGATGGTATTGCAGCACCGCATAGCCTCCGACTTGGTGGCCACACTGACTTACGAATATGGTGGGGTTCTGGAGCTGGAAAAATCAAATATCCCGTTACGGGACGTGCAGGCCAATACCACCACTACTCACCGGCAAAGCGTTGCTGCCAAAGCATCGGGTACCTTGCCCCATACCAAAACACAATGGATCGCCTCCTACCGCTGGGTAGATGGAAATGCCCTCACGCCAGTAGACTGGTTCAACGCGTCGCCGGGCCAGGTCGATCCTTATTTCAACTTTTTCATCCGCCAGCCAATCCCCGGCACGAGCTTTATTCCCGGTCATATCCAGGCGCTGGTTGACCTACGCAATTTGCTGGCGCAGGGTTATGTCCCTGTGATGGGCGCGGATGGCCGCACCATCTATCTCGTGCAGTCGGCCCGGTCAGTACGAGGCGGCATTACTTTCAATTTCTGATCGCATAGCATAGTCCGGAGAGCAATTGAACCGCGCCACCGGGAATTTCTACCCACCTCTAAAACCTTCTGCTCCTGCCGGGCCAAAAAATCAGGCAAAATAAGCGCTTTCCAATGTACTTTGCCCTGCTCGTGGTGCAATAATGTTGGCCCTTGAATTGCTCTGGTAGAAAAATAATAGAAGTTTCAAACAACTGGACTGAATCATGTTGATTGAAAAATTATCGGGGGGCGTGTTGCGTATGCTTACGCCTCTGGGGCCTAGATACATTCAGCCGTCGTTCTTGCAGCGGGTTTACTTGTTGTGGATGTTCCGCAATTTTCAGACGCTCCCGTTTCAGGTGCTAACGCAGGGGCAAAGAAGGTTAATAGACCGGCTCTGCGCGCAGCAACGTTTTGTTTCGCCCACACAAATCAATTCCCTTTTTGACGTTCCTATTCTGGGCACCCTGGAGCAGCGGCCTGCCGTGGAATTTGAAGCGCAGCCGCCACGCCGGCCAAGCGGACGGGCCGATGCGGTTCCGTTCGCTGCCGATATCCAGCAGCGGTCCTGAACGGGAAGCTTTTCCCAAAAAAGAAATCTGCGGGATTGCACCCAGATTTTTGTGGCTTCCGTGTGGGTGCTCTTTTCCGCACCGGTCAAGCTCGACCAAACTATTTTGTCCAACTTAATATTCCACGTTTGCCAGAAAAAGGCCGCGCGCGGGCGCGGTAGCGCCGGCGCGGGCGCGGTCCTGCGCATGTAGTATCCGGACCATGTCGTCAGCAGACAGAACCCCTTTGCCTACCAGCAGAAACGTTCCCACCAGGTTTCGCACCATGTGATGGAGAAAACCACGGCCCCGGACCGTGTAGATCAGCTCATCGCCTTCGCGCCGCCATGCGGAAAAAAGAATGGTTCGGACGTTGTTTCTCTGGGTGTTCATGGCATTCCGTTCCGGATCGACTGCCGCGAAGGAGGTGAAATCGTGTTCGCCGACAACGGTCCCAGCGGCCTCGCATAAAGCGCTTTCATTAAGCGGGTAGGGATAGTGCCAAACATAGCGGGCAAGAAATGGCGGACATATATCCGCGCGAAAAATCCGGTAATGATAAGTCTTGGCCAGCGCTGATTTTCGGGCATGGAATTCCGGTGGCATTTCAGCCGCGCTCAATACCCTTATGGATGGAGGAAGCATACCGTTCAATGCTCTGACCAGATTTTCCGCTGGAATAGGCGATGCCGTGGTAAATGACGCGACTTGCGCGAGTGCATGGACGCCCGCGTCGGTGCGTCCCGAGCCTTGCGGCAAGACATTTTCCCCCGTAAGCCGTCCAATTGCCAGAGCCAGCATCGCCTGGATCGTTTCGGCTCCCGGTTGTATTTGCCAGCCGGAAAAGTCCGTGCCGTCATAGGCCAGCACCAGTTTCATATTGCGCATGGTTTTTGGAGTCTTGTGTACAACCAGCTACATCTAACGTGTTTATAAATCTTTACACAGTTTTACCCGCTTAGAGCAGGTGTTACACGAGGAAACAGCCTGCGTCCGTTATACTAGGCAATCAGCTGCTTTGCTGGGGATAGTTCAAACTGCGGGAACACTGAACTTAAGCGGCGCGATTTACGTACAAATCATTGCGAGACACCGTCATTTTTTGCAGCAGCCTTTCATCCATGGAGATACGAGAAATGTTTTTGCCTTGTTTGAAATCCGCGGCGCGTTGTGCCGCGCTCATTGCATTGACGTTCACATTTACGCTGACGGTTTGGGGCCAGTCTCCAGATTCCGGTTCGCAAGCCCTGCCCGAGACACCACAAAAGACCGTGCCCGTTTCATCCCCGCAACCACAGCGGTTTGAAATGAAGAATTACACCAAACCTTACGGATACTTTCCCAATCCGCTGGCTCCTTACCAGGCGCATTCGATTCCGCAGCCGAACCTCAGCAATACGCCCCGCATCATGGACCTGATGCGCAATGGAGTGATTTATCTCTCTATTGACGATGCGGTCGCGCTTGCTCTCGAAAATAACCTGGATCTCGCCATTGCGCGCTACAACTTGAACATTGCAGATACCGATATTATGCGGACGGCCGCCGGGTCCAGCGTGCTGGGCGTTCCCAACGGATTGATCGAAGGCACTCCCGGAGCGACTCCGGGGGGCCTGGGAGGAACCATTGGTTCTGGCGTGGGCGGCACGAACCCCTCCGCAGGGACGGCCGGCGTGGGCGGATTGAGCCAAAGTACGGAAGGCCTTGGCCCGAACGTACCCAGTTTTGATCCCGTGATTACCGGGACGCTGCAAGCCGACCGCTCGCAAAGTCTTTCCACCAGCGCATTTTCCGGCGTACCCATAACCAGGCAGAATACGAACACATGGGACTTCGCTTACACACAGGGTTTTCACTGGGGCACGAATTTGCAGGTGGGGTTCAACAACACCAGGACTACCAGCAACTCCCCCTTCAACAGCTTGAGCCCAACGCTGAATTCCAACTTCCGTTTTGAGCTGACCCAGCCATTGCTGCAAGGCTTTGGCTTCGCGCCGACAACACGCTTCATCAAAATCGCAAAAAACAACCGGGAAAGCACTGATGTTGCTTTCCGGCTGCAGGTGCTGACCACAGTGGACCAGATTGAAGGCATGTACTGGAACCTGGTCTACGCCTACGAATATTTGCGCGTGCAGCAGGAGGCTGTGGCATTTGCCCAGAAGACGCTTTCCGACACGCAGAAGCAGGTGCAGATAGGAACACTGGCTCCCATTGAAGTAGTCCGCGCGCAAAGCACGGTGGCGAGCGACCAGCAGACTTTAACGACGGCAAAAAACAACCTCGATCTACAAGAGCTGCTCATGAAGAATGCTTTGAGCCGCACCATGTCGAACCCGGCGCTGGCCAGCGCGCGCGTGGTCCCGACCTCAACCGTAGAGCTCCCCAAAAATGAGACCTTGCCTCCGGTGGAGGATTTGATCAATGATGCCCTGAGCCACCGGGCGGAGCTTGCCGAACAGCGGATTGATCTGCGCAACCGCCAGATCAGCAGCCAGGCGATCAAAAACCTATTGCGTCCAAGCCTCAATCTATTCGCCTATTATGGGGGAACGGGCGTTGGCGGAAGCTTGAGTCCCACGGCCAACATTTGCACTCCCAACAGC
Source organism: Terriglobales bacterium (assembly GCA_025927855.1). Taxonomy (GTDB): domain Bacteria; phylum Acidobacteriota; class Terriglobia; order Terriglobales; family Acidobacteriaceae; genus JAICKN01. The sequence goes on along the minus strand of JAICKN010000171.1, from coordinate 1,244 downwards.
ACGGCGTTCTGCGTTAACCCGGCAACGGTGCCGACTAACGGCTACGGTGGCACGTTGAACCAACTCGTAGATTCCACGGCGCCGGATAAAGGTATCGGGATACAGCTGAATATTCCTATCCGCAACCGGACGGCGCAATCCGAGCAAATTCGCTCGGGATTGGAATACCGCCAGGCCCAGATGCGCTTGCAGCAGCTGGAAAACCAGGTGCGTATTGAAGTGCGTAATGCGCTGTTCACCCTGCAACAAAATGAGTCGGCGGTGCAATCGGCGCAAGCTGCCGTGGATTTAGCGCAACAATCGCTCGATGCCGAGCAGAAGAAGCTGGCGCTGGGCGCTTCCACAAGCACACTGGTATTGCAGAACCAGTCGGCCCTCGCTTCGGCGGAATCAACCCTGGTTTCAGCCAAAGCGGATTATGAAAAATCGCGCCTGGAAATGGACCGGGCAACCGGACTACTGCTCGAGCACAATGGCATCATTATCTCGGATGCGGAACAAGGACAGGTCACTCACATGCCCACGGTTCCCTACGTTGCTCCGCGCCCGCCGGAGACCATTCCGTCCATCGCGCCAACACAAGCAACACCGGCACCGGCTGCGCCTTCCACACAGCCTGCCACCCAGCAGTAGCCTCAGTTCGAATCCGTTTAGCCTGCTCTGGAAAGAGCAGGCTTTTTTATTACCGGGAATAAGTGCACGTCGCGGCCTGAATATCGAACGGCGGTTTTCGTAGGGAAATCTTATAGCGAATTCTTTTCAATGGCTCCGCAAAACGAATTCACGCGTGGCCTTCATCCCGTGTATTCTTCCTGCGTGCTACTCTCGATCGTCATCATCACCTATAACGAAGAATCCAACTTGGACAGGACGCTTGAAAGCGTACGCGCGCTCGTGCGGGAAACACACGGAGAAATCATCGTTGTGGATTCGGGTTCGACAGACCGGACGATTGAGATCGCGAAATCTTTTGGCGCGAAGGTTTATCTGGAAGCGTGGAAGGGTTATGCGGCCCAGAAAAACTCTGCCCTTGAAAAGGCCTCGGGTGACTGGATACTAAGCCTCGATGCGGACGAAGAACTGGACCCAGAGTTGCAGAAAGTTTTGCCCTCCGCCTTGGAAGCGATTAGCAGCATGGGAAAACTTTCCAGCGGCTTGGGCGCTCACGCCTTTATGCGGGAAGATGCGCAGGCTGAGGTACGGAAGTCAATTGGGATTGATTATTCTGACGATCTCGCGGGAGT
>JAICKN010000236.1 GCA_025927855.1 Terriglobales bacterium | reverse complement strand
GGGACTACTCAGAGCCAGACGTGCAGGCAACTATTGGGCAGTCCTGCTCCTTGGCGGCTGCCCTGCGCCGCTACCCGCGCTTGAAGGTACAGCCGGATGTTGCATGGCCATTCCGCCGTGCGGCATTGCCGGGGCAGCTGCCGCAAAGTACCGGTCGTTATACTCGGGCTTGGTGGATTCGCGTATGGATTCCATTGTGTCCTGCATGCGCTGGTTCTGCAGAGAGGTGTGGATTTCTTCCTTCACGCTGTTCAGAGGCAAAATTTCTTTCGTGTCCAATTTGTAGAACAGGTATCCGTTGGGATTGGTGGAAACCTCGGAGACTTCGCCGGGCTTCAGGTTAAAAACAAATCCCTGGTCGGGAGGGATCGAATTGCGCCGCAATTTCGTCAACTTGGTATTGGGAGGTGGAGTTTTCATACCGGCGGTCTCGAAGGCTTCAGCCTGCAGCTTGGCGAAATCCTCGCCCGCAACCGCCCGCGCACGAAGATTGTCGGCTTCTTTTTTCATGTCGGCTGCGGCGTCGGCAGTCTCCTGGCGCGCCTTTGGATCGCTTGGGTTTGCGCTTGCTTCAGAGGGCTGTTTGAGTTTAGGAACATAGACGCGTTCGAGGGATATTTCTTCATAGGCGGAAGGATTCTTTTTGTAGTAATCCTCCACTTCCTGGTCTGTAACCGTGGCCTTTTCCCGCATGTCCTTCAGCAATATCTGCGTCAATACCTGAAGGCGCATGAGTTTTTCCATCTCTTCATATTGCGCGCCGTGGTCCAATCCCATTTGGCGGGCTTTTCCCGCCATGGCCAGCGCCATAGCATAACGCTCGGCGAATTGGCGGCGGGCCGACTCCGGCATATCGGGCTGAATCGCGGCGATGACCTTCTCGAACTCGGCGCGGCTTACGACGGTCTTGCAGGTGGAGGCTGAAGCGGGGTGGGCCTTCGAGGCGGCGGGATGGTTGCACACGCCGGGGATGGTAATGACGGCCGCATCGGGCGCTATTTTGCCGGCAGGGCCTTTGCTTTCCTCTTTAGCTGTATCTTTTTTAGCGGCGGAAGCAGGCTGGGAAGTCGCTTTCGGCGCTGCTTTTCCGGTGCTGTGGGCCGCCTTCATGGCAGGAGCGGCGGTTGATGTGGACTGTCCCCATGCCAGGGTGGCCGAGGCCATGGTGACCGAAGCTATGGTGACCGAAGCTATGGTGACCCAGGCGAGCGCGCCCAGCAGCAAACACAGCGCACCGTGGCGCAGAGAAAAAGTGCGGATCATAGTGAGGGAAGCCTCCAGAAATATGAGGAAAGTAATCTAGCATCCTAGCATGCTTCCCGATTCAAGTGGCAGGAAGTTCCTCATCCGGCGATAATGCCGCTATGGCAGGGTCGCCGGTCGTCTACACTTCGGAAGCCATGCGGGCGGAAAAGCGCACCGTAGCCGGGAGTTCCGTTCTGGCTGCAATGGCCGTAACCGTGCTCAAGCTCACTGTCGGCTTTACGACCGGCAGCTTAGGCATCCTTTCCGAAGCAGCCCATTCCGGTCTCGACTTGATCGCTGCCATCATCACATGGTTTTCGGTGCGCGTTTCGGATAAACCTGCGGACGCGGACCATCAATATGGCCACGAGAAGGTCGAAAATTTTTCCGCGTTCATCGAGACCGGCCTGCTGCTGCTCACCTGCGTTTGGATTATTTACCACGCTTTCGAGCGGATGTTCTTCCATCATGTAGAAATTGAGCCAAGCCTGGGAGCTTTTGCGGTCATGTTTTTCTCCATGTTCGTGGATTTTGTGCGTTCGCGGGCGCTGCGCCGCATCGCAAAAAAATATGATAGCCAGGCGCTCGAAGCCGACGCGCTTCATTTTTCGACGGACATATGGTCGAGCGGGGTGGTCGTGCTGGGACTGCTCTTTGTACTGCTGGGGCGCAAATATGAAATCGGCTGGATGCGCGACTCTGATCCCGTGGCGGCGCTTATCGTCGCCTGCATTGTGGTTTATGTGAGCTGGCGTCTGGCGCGCCGGACCATTGACGCCCTGCTCGATGCTGCGCCTACCGGCGTTCGTAACAAAATTATCGCCGCGGTTTCCAATGTGGAGGGTTTGCTCGAAGTAGACCGCGTGCGCATCCGGCGGGCAGGCAACCGTTATTTTGCCGATCTTTCAGTGGGGCTGGCGCGCAATGTCACTTTTCAACGCTCGGAGCAGGTGGCAGAAGCGGTAACAGATGCGGTACACGATATTTTGCCGGAAGCTGACGTCATTGTGCGCTCTGTTCCGCGAGCGCCATATAGCGAAAATATTTTTGACCGGGTGCGCGCCGTTGCCACTAGAAACAACTTGAATGTTCACGATGTGAGCGTGCAGGACCTGGATGGGCGATTGCATGTGGAGCAGCATCTGGAGCTTGGGGAGCAGCTTGCGCTGAAAGACGCTCACGACCGCGTGAGCACGCTGGAAAATGAAATTCGCGCTGAGGTGCCGGAGATCGCCTCCATTCTTACTCACATTGAGAGCGAGCCTTCCACGATTGAACCGGGGGATAAATTTATCCAAGACCCGGAACTGGAAAGAAAGTTAAAAGCGGCGGTGGATGAATTTCCGGAAGTGCTGGATATGCACGATATTGAACTGAAACGAGTGCGCGACCGGCTTTACGTTTCCTGCCACTGCACGATGCCGGATGATTTGCCGCTCTCCCGCGTGCATGATGTGCAGACCGAGCTGGAAATTCGTTTTAAGCAGATTGCGCCCGAACTGTTCCGCGTCCTGATCCATCCGGAGCCGAGTACGGATAACCGGCGATAGTTATTTATTTTTAGGTTGTGCAGATTTTTCCGTTCGCCGGGCTTTGAAAAAAGATTGCAGAAGTTCGGAGCATTTTTCCGCCAGTACTCCTTCGCAGACTTCCATTTGATGGTTCAGTTTGGGGTGGTTGACAACGCTCATTACAGAATGCACTGCGCCCGCTTTAGGATCAGCTGCGCCGTATACGAGTCGCGCTAATCGCGAATGGACTAATGCTCCGGCGCACATGGCGCAGGGCTCAATTGTGACGAACATCTCACAATCCCCTAAGCGGTGATTGGCGATATTCTTGCCCGCCTCGCGAAGCGCCATAATTTCCGCATGGGCCGAGGGATCGGTATTTGTTAGATTGCTGTTCCAGCCGCGCCCTATGACTTCTCCCTTGTGCACTACGACCGCACCGATGGGGATTTCTCCTAATTCGAGCGCGTGTGCAGCGGCGCGAAGTGCCTCCTCCATCCAGAATTCGTCGGGAAGCGGAGTGTTGGAGATTGAAGCGTTATTAAGAACCATCAGCCGAAATTGTAACCGGGAGCTGTCTCCAAATCTGCACAAAGGTTACGAGCTGCCAGTAGAATGTGAATCTGTTGTCGATGAGACCGTCCATGCCAAACCCGAGGAAACAAAAATACGACGTCATTGTGATCGGCGGCGGCCATAATGGGCTGACGAATGCCGCTTATTTGGCGCGGGCCGGGAAAAGCGTCCTTGTGCTGGAACGCCGCCACGTGTTGGGCGGCGCGGCGGTAACGGAAGAGATTTTTCCCGGCTTCAAATTTTCTGTTTGTTCTTATGTGGTTTCGCTTCTCCGGCCTGAAATTATTCATGATCTTGATCTCGCACGCCATGGGCTGGAACTGATTCCGCTCGACGGCACGTTCACGCCGATGCCGAACGGTGATTATCTGTGGCGCGTGAACGATCACGAAACGACCCATCGTGAAATTGCGCGCCATTCCCGGCGTGATGCGGATGCTTACGAAGAGTTCAGCCAAACCATGCTAGCCATGTGTGAGTTCGTTAAACCGCTCCTGGGCATGTCGCCTCCCGACGCCTCGCCGGGAGGTTTGAAGGATTTGGCGAAATGGTTTTCGTTATTGCGCAGGTTTCGCCATCTTTCGAGCGACGAAAAATATCATCAACTACGCTTGATGACGCTGAGCGCGGCTGAATTTATTGAGGAATGGTTTGAGACCGATGTACTGAAGGCGACGCTGGCGGCCTCGGGAATTATCGGGACTTTTTCAGGTGTGCGCTCGCCCGGCACAGCGTATGTATTGCTGCACCACTATATGGGCGAAATCAATGGGCAGTTTCGTGCCTGGGGGCTGGCCCGCGGCGGTACTGGTTCTGTTTCTCAGGCCATTGCGGAGGCGGCGCGGGAAGCGGGCGCGGAAATCCGCACTGAAGCGGCGGTCAAACAGATCATCGCTAAAAATGGAAAAGCGCGGGGCGTGGTGTTGGCGAATGGCGATGAACTTTATGCCAGCGTGATTTCTTCGAGCGTGGATCCGCGGCATACGTTTTTGGAATTCATGGAGCGGGGAGAGCTTCCCGATGATTTTCTTGCGGAAGTGCGGCGGTTCAAATATCGCGGATCATCGGGCAAGGTGAATCTTGCGCTCGATGCGCTCCCGAATTTCAAGTGCCTGCCGGGAAATGGAGCGCATCTGCGCGGCGCGATTTCCATTTCTCCCAGCATGGAATACATGGAGCGCGCTTATGACGACGCAAAATATGGAGAGTTTTCCCGCCGTCCTTACATTGATATTGTGATTCCGTCGCTGAGCGATCCGACCGTCGCTCCGGCGGGTAAGCACGTGATGTCGTGCTTTGTGCAGTATACTCCGTACAAACTGCGCGCGGGGCTTACGTGGGAGACGCAGAAGGAAGCTTTCGGCAACAACGTGATCGAAACGCTCGCGGATTATGCCCCGAATATTAAGAACATCATTCTGCACAAGCAGGTGCTTACGCCATTGGATTTGGAGCGGGAATTTGGCCTGAGTGAGGGGAATATTTTTCAGGGAGAACTTTCCCTGGAGCAGCTTTTCTGCTTTCGGCCTCTGCCGGGATGGGCCCAATTCCGCACTCCTGTAAAAAACCTCTATATGTGCGGGTCAGCCACGCATCCGGGCGGAGGAATTATGGGTGCGCCGGGAAAGCTGGC
>JAICKN010000255.1 GCA_025927855.1 Terriglobales bacterium | reverse complement strand
GCACGGTAACGGGCACAAGCACCGTATCGTCGGTTACCCGCACAAAATCCGCGCGGACTTCAAAGGGCATGAGGTTGACGCTGATCTTGTGGCTGACGATTTCTTCCAGGTCTTTGAACTTCACCGGCGGCGCCTGGTTCATCTTGAAATACTGATTTAAGACGTCAAACTGTTTGGATTGCTCGAAGGTAGCCATGGGACCGGTCGATAATAGGGCTCCTCCGGTATTAGCAGCGCGGTCAGCTTGGTTCATCAATCCTAATTGTTCGTATATGGTAAGCCCTGCCCCCGGAATGTTTCTCAAAGCATCCTTTTCATTTTTGTCCATGGTCATGTGATAGTCATTGCACATACATGTGTCCACGAACTCAATGATGATGTTCTGACCGAGACCATCAATATAGCGGTAACGCCAGTCTTCAAAAGGAAATGTAGTTGTTTCACCGCCGCCCTCATCCATAGGACGGTTATATGACCCGCCGGTGGGGTGTGACTCTACTTCATCCGGTTTTCCATAAATTATGTAAATACGGCCGCGGTCTGTTCTCCAACCGGGTACGCCCGCAGAAAAATGCTCGTTCGCGTACGCGATGCGAGCGTAGTAATCGTCCTTATACTCATTTTCCGGGGTGTCGGGCGTTGGGTCGCGGCGCTGCCAGAAGGCTTCAATGAACTGGTCCCGTTCTTCATCGTTCGACAACTGCATGAAAGCTTTGCGTTCTTCTGGCGTAATGATCCAACGGACATCTTCATTCAGCCACTTTTTGTAGGTTTGGCTGATTTCCTGATTGAACCGCTTTTCGTTTTCCTTTTTCTGCTTTTCGCTGAGCGGGCGCTTTCGCAGGTCTACATTTGGATTGCTGTTATCTTGCGATGAAGTCGAGCTTGCCTGGCTGGTAGAACCGGAATCCGAGTTGTTTCCCTGGGCAAATGCCGGGATTGCCAACGCGAAAACGCATGCGAGCAGGGCAAAAAAAGCAGAGCGAAGTACAAAACCCACCCGGGACATGAAAAGCACTCCTATAGGAACGGCTAAGTAGCTTTATTTTATGTCTATGCCAATACCAAAGCAAGGCAAAGTTGCTTCCCGGGTTGGGCCTCCGTATGAGCTTTGAAACAAACAGTTTCTGCCTATGGGGAAGTTTCGGAGTTGGCGTATAATGGGGGCACTTTCGTGAGGGCCCGTTTCACTCTCCCTGGTGTAGTTAATCATGCGCAAGTTGAGCGACCGGAACTATTTTGGTTGTGCTCACGTATATGGGACAAGATCGTCTTTCATGGATGTGATTTGTGGGCGTGATTAGCGCAAGAGAATGCAATGCGCGCGTTTATTGTTGGAGCGGTCTTCCAGGACAGGCTTGGAGATAAACAAAATAATAGTGCATGGCCTGATACGAAGTGCAGGAAAGTGGAACCATATTCTTTGAAAAATCGTCATATTGACCAAGAGCGGTGTCGATAAACAATCATGAAGACCTGGAAAAAAATTGCCTTAGGAATTGGCGTTGTGGCCGTGTTGGGCGCTGTCATCGGCTTTACCGTTTACCAAAGCCATAAAAATCTGGTGACGGTGCAGACGAGCAAGGCCAACCGCATGGACCTGGCGTCGCAAGTGAGCGCATCCGGAGAAATCCGTCCTAAAAATTACGTGAACATCGGCGCCGATGCCTTCGGCAAGATCACCAATTTGTACGTGAAAGAAGGCGATCATGTGCGCAAAGGGCAGTTGCTGGCGCGGCTGGAAAGTGTGCAGCCGGAAGCGGACATGAACGCGAGCCAGGCGACTCTGGCGGCCTCACAGACGGACGCCGTTGCCGCCGAAGCGGCATTTAACAGCGCTATCGCGGACCTCGGCCGCACCGTCTCCGATCATGATCATGCTGCGCTGGACTGGAAACGCGCCCAGGGATTGTTCGCGGATTCCCTCATCTCGAAGTCAGACTACGACACGGCGAAAGCGAACTGGGCCACTGCGGAAGCCAATCTTGCCATGGCGAAACTCAAAGTTTCACAGGCGAAGGCGCAAAAAGAATCCGCCGACCGGCACATTAAACAGAATGAAGCCAATCTGGTGCATGCGCGGGATGCCCTGGGAAAAACCACCTACACGGCCCCGTTTGATGGGACTGTAACCAACTTACCGGTGCGGCAGGGCGAAACGGTTGTGGTCGGAATCCAGAATGCCCAGGGAAGCACTCTGATGACCCTGGCCGATATGTCAGTCATCACAGCTGAGGTAAAAGTGGATGAAACCGACATCATCAATGTGCGAAACGGCGAACCGGCTGAAGTGACCATAGATGCGATTCCTGACAAGACCTTCAAAGGTATCGTTACGCAGATCGGTGACAATGCTATTTCGCGCTCGACGGGTGTTTCCACATCGCAGGAACAAACCGCCACGGATGAAGCGAAGGATTTCAAAGTGGTGGTGACTTTGACCGACCCCCCGGCGAATCTGCGGCCGGGACTTTCCGCCACGGCGAAGATCACGACCGCATCTCACAGCAACGTGCTGACGGTTCCCATCCAGGCCTTAACCACGCGCCGTCCAGCGGACTTGGAGACCAAGCCGGGCGAGAGCGGCGCTGTGCATGCCGCTTCTGTAACGGATGATCCAGCGAACACAAAACCCGACCAGGATATACAGGGTGTTTTCGTTATTCGCGCTGGCAAAGCGCAGTTTGTGCCCGTGCAAACCGGAATTGCCGATACCACCGATATCGAAGTGCTGAGCGGCCTGAAACCTGGAGATGAAATCATCACCGGGAGCTACAAGGTGCTGCGCACGCTACGTCCGGGGACCAGCGTAAAAATAGATAATTCCACTCCGAAGATTGAGCCGGAAGCGTCATAAAATCAGAATATGAACCTTTCCGGGAACGCGTGGGCCAACCAACAGCAGCGCTACCGGGTAGTTGCGAGGAGAAGCAAATGGCAGTAGATGTTGCCGCAATGTCGCAGACCACGATTTCTGCTCCGCCACCGTCGTGCATGATCGCGACGGATGATCTATGGAAGACCTACGATATGGGCCTGGAGCAGCAGGTGCATGCGTTACGCGGAATCAATTTGCGAATCGAGCGCAATGCCTATGTTGCCATCATGGGGCCGAGCGGTTCCGGTAAATCAACATTGATGAACTTGATTGGCTGCCTGGACACTCCCAGCAAGGGGCAATACTGGCTCAATTCGCAGTTAGTAAGCGAGCTGGATGATGATGAGCTGGCGCGAATCCGCAACAAAGAAATTGGTTTTGTCTTCCAGACCTTCAATCTGCTGGCGCGCGCCACAGCCCTTCACAATGTAGAGCTGCCGTTGATCTATGCAGGAATTCCCGCTGCCGAACGCGCCGAGCGCGCGCAGGATGCGCTTAAAGCTGTGGGCATGGAAGCGCGCATGAGCCATAAGCCGAACGAACTTTCCGGCGGACAACGGCAAAGAGTCGCCATAGCCCGCGCGCTGGTAAACCGGCCTTCCATTATCCTGGCGGACGAACCGACCGGGAACCTCGATTCCCAGACAGGGAATGAAATCATGGCTCTCTTTGACCGGTTGCACGGCGAAGGCAATACGATTGTGCTCGTCACCCACGAACACGATATCGCGGAATATGCGCACCGCGTGATTTACATCAAAGATGGCGCGATAGAAAAGGATGAGATCAACCCCAAAAGGTAGCCTTGCGAGGGCTTTTCTCATTTTTAGACATCCATTCCCGTCCGGACTTTTTTTAGTTCGATTTGCCTCTGGTACTTTCGTACCCTCCCCGCCGCGTTTATTTCACCTTCGGAACATTTCCTTCGGGACATTGCCGTGAGATAGTTTTCCCTTATGTTTAGAACGTTTGCAGGAGAACGATCGAACGATGCCAGTTGCAAGTACGCCGCTCACTCTCGAATTCTTGCTTGTATCCAACGACCACTCGACCCTCAAAACCGTAAAAACCGCGCTTGACGGTGTCGGTTCGAATTTCAGCTGCAGCACAACTGTAGAAGCGGCGCGTTTTCACGCCTCGCGCCACCGGCTCGATGGGGTCATTTTGGATTTGAATGTCAATTTGGCGGTGGAGCTGATTGCTTCGATTCGACAAGGAGGAGCAAACCGGCGCGCTTTCATTTTTGTGTGTGTGGAGGGTGATGCGGCGCCCGCGGCCTTGAAAGGAGGAGCCAATGTGCTTCTCCATAAACCCTTGTCGCCGGAGATGATTGCCTCAAACGTACGGACGTTTAAAAACATCATGGCTTGCGAGCGGCGGCGCTATTTCCGCCATCACGTTACCATCCCCATCACGCTCACCGCCGACAAGGTGAACCAGTCGGCGATGATTGATAACCTGAGCGAAGGCGGAATCGCGATTTTG
>JAICKN010000180.1 GCA_025927855.1 Terriglobales bacterium | reverse complement strand
TACGGGTACGTAAAGTTGGTTTCACGGCTGAATTTAAGCAATGGGTAGCTGTAGTGCGAGAACGGAACAGGTTTGCGGCCCAGTTCGGCCGTGACGCGCGTGTTGTCGAAAACTGTGTTCCACGTCAAATAAGGCATGAAGACTTTCATGAGCGCCGCGCCGCGGCCCAAAGGAGTCTTCCGGTTCGAAAGAAAGTTTACGGTTTTCGCAAACGGTTTTTCCATGAGCGGCAAAAATACAGGCCCGCGCTTGTTCTGCGCTGCCGCGAGCGCTGTGGTCAGCTCTCGAAACGTCTGCGAACTCCGGCCGCTGGAAAGGTGGTAAGTATCGAACTGCGGCTTTTCTTTCACGTGCAGGCTGGCGATCGCGTCCGCTACGAAATCAACATTCACAATGTCTATTTTGTCTGTGGCGCGAAACGGAAGCGCAGTCAGCCCGGCAAGGAAAACAAAGGACCGCACCATATCGAACTGTGTAGTTTCCGCATAGCGGCTATCGCCGAGCACAATACTGGGCCGGAAGATCGTGATCGGGACATCCGGAAGCAACTGCCGCACCATGTGCTCGCAGAATTTCTTGGTGCGGGCGTAGGGATCATAGTCTGATCGCTCCCAATCAATGGAAGCGTCTTCTGTTACTACTTCATCCTGCCTCTTCCCCGCGACTGCAACTGTGCTCACATTGCTGAAGCGCCGCAGGCCGTGGTAGTGATTTGCGTACCGGGCGAGCTGAATTACTTCCAGTGTGCCGCGTAGATTTACATTCATGCAGCTTTTTTCGGATTTGCGGTTCAGGGAAGCCGCGCAATGGACCACAGAGTCGGTTGTGTGGATCAAGCGGTCGAAGGTGTCCCGGTCCAGTCCGAAATGCGGGGCGGTCAAATCGCCGCGAAAAATTCTGATGTTGGTCTGCAAATATTCATAAAACTTCGAGAACTCCATGTGCAATTGCATGGCCTGCCATAGGCGCAGTTCTGCTTCGTGAGACTCGCGCGCGCGCACTAGCAGATTCAGCGAAGCCCCATGTCCTTGCAGAAGATTAGCGGCGACATGCGCGCCAATGTATCCGGTAGAGCCTGTTAGGAATATCGCCACGTTGCTCCATTTGTCCCCGTGCCGGAAGGTACGCCATTTTCCGCGTGGGGTGTCAGTTCGAAATTGCGCGGCGGACGCGCTTCAAGCGGCCGGCCCTCAATGAGCGGATAGGTCCAGCGGCGCAGCGCAGGAATATGGATATTGACCCAGTAATCCCACCAATCGAGCCGGCGCATGTGGTATCCAAATTCTTCCCGCTCTTCGGGAACCAACGCATACGACAGACGCTCGATGTTCTCCGCGGCAAAATCGTGCTCGTTGTGCAGAATAAATGGCTCAAACAGTTTAACTAGTTTTTCCACGCGTTCCAGGCTTCTTTCCGCGCGGGCCAGCGGCGGCTTCTTGAGCGGAAGCGGCGACATGATCCGCTGGATAGATTTGATGATCGCCTTCTGCGCCGGGGCCGACATCCGGTTATAACGCCCCTTGGAAACCGGAATTGCGTCCAGCCGCAAACGCAGCCAATACTCCAAACCCTCTTGGGCGCGGTAGTGCTTGCGATGGGCAAGGCAAGTGAGTTCAATGGAGCGGCCCATGTCGCAGGGATTGGTCACTGAAGTCGCCAATTGGTACAACGGCTCGTTCCTGCGCTCAATGATTGCCGCCCCAATCAACGTCATTCCAGCGCATACGCCGTCCACAGGAATAATGTCCAACCGTTTTCGTTCATTAGATGGGAGCTGGCGGAAGATCGTCCCCAAAAGATAAGAGAGGGAGGCGGATGTATTAATTCCTTCATTCCATCCGCAAAATGGCTTGTGCGTGGATGTTTCCACGATTGCCGGACGGACAATCGCAACCGGCACACCCGCTCCACGTTTGACAATCAGAGATTCTGCCAGGCTTTTCGTCAACGTGTAGGTATTGGGCCATCCGAGTTCCCGCGCGCGTTTTATGCCCTCTTCTGTTAAATAATTCTTAAGCCAACGAATGCGGTTTTTGCGGATTTGGTTCTCAAGCGCGGCGCCCTGCAGGTCCTTGGCGGCATGTTCTTTGGCCTTTGCCTGTTGCGTTAGCTCTTCCGTGATTTCAGCAGACTCCGCTTTCGCCTCAGCCTCTTTGATGGCGCGATGCAATGCTTGCCATTCGCGTTCCGCATCAAAGTCAGAAATCGCAGCGGGAGTGTAGTTGGGAACAAGCATTTCGCCTACACGTCCATCGCGCGCTCCCGCGACATAGCAAGTGGAAAGATGGAGCAGGCCGGCATGGTCCGACTGCTTCACAAATTCGAGCACATTCACGGCGGCATCCACGTTCGTCGCGAGTGCGTCCCGCAGGTCAGGATTGAAATCCGTAAGCCCTGAGCTGTTAATGATCAGGTCAAGCCGCCCGCGAAGGAACTCTGTGGTTTCCGAATCCAGTCCCAGTCCCGGTTTCGTTACATCGCCTTCCACAACTTCGATCTTTTCATTCAATAATTCCGCTAAACGGCTTCCGTATCGCTCATAAAGAGGATCGAAGACCGGAGACTCCTCTACCAATTTTTCAAAGCGGCTTTGCGCAGAAATAGATTTCTGGCGGCGTACCAGGAGATAGATACGTCCAATTTCCGGGAGATCGAGCAACGTGTTTGCCAACCAAACCTTGCCGATAAATCCTGTCACTCCGATCAGAAGAACATGTTTTCCTGCCAGAGCTTTCTTCACCGAAAGCGGCTTTATAGCGGTTGGTTTGTCGAGGCTTCCACCGTCGGAATTAATAATCGGACGTTCCCATCGGCGGGGTTGACGCGCCGCCGGTACTGCCGCTTGCGCAAGCGTTTCCGCGCTAACCGCTCCCAGTTCAGCAGACAACTGCTGCGCCGAACGGCGGCCATTTGTCTTTCCAGAGAGAGCGGCGAACATTCCGCGCGGACGGATGACAGGATCGAGCAATCGACCGGTGGCAATGCCATTGCGGAATTCCAGGCGATTGGCAATGACCCACTTCACGCCCAAATGCAAGGCCAGAGGTTTTATTACGTGGCTCAGCCCCTGGCTTACCAAAACCACCTCTGCGCCAGAGTCTATTAAGGCTTTAAGTTCATGAATGCCACTTTGTTTGAGGCGGGACTTCAATTTGTATTGGAAGTATTCTTCTCCCAAAAGATCCAGGCGGTCACGAGTCACTCCGCGCAAAACTGTATAGAGCACCCGCATGGAAAATTTGCGGTCTACCGCATATAAAAATGGCCTCAAGACAGCCATGGCGAAAACAAGTCCCCGCCGTACCCAGCGTTCGCTGAATGTCTGCGCGTTCCAGGTGAAAAACGCCACCGGACGGACCACGCGCAGCTTGAGCAAACTGCCTTCTACGCGCCAATATACGCGGCTGGAACTTTCGGGTTGCAGATTAGTAGCTTGCAATCAGAGTCGTTTCCTACGCTGCATTTCTCAGGTTCTAGACCACAGGAAAGCTATTGTAATCAATTGCACACAAATGGCGAAGGGCTTGGAAAAAGCATGAATCTGGTTGGAACAGGGCTGCAAATCACCATCCTCCTTCAAATTACGGGAGGACGCGATCAGAATTCTCCATGATTATTCATGTCTGGGAAAATGATGTCAATACGCCGCCGTAGGGATATCAGGTTCGTTTGAAGGCCAACTTTTCCGCCTTGCTTTTCCGGGCAAATAAGTAATCATGAGCGACCGAAAATTGCCTGCAAATCTGGGGCCGCGAATACGAAAAGGGCGGGGGCTGAGTTTATAGCTGAAAGGGCAGGGATTCGTTGAACTACTTCCGCGGTAAATCACACGATGGTTCTACTCAGTACCTGCGTAACTTTTCTGATATATCAAATTCAGAAATGATTGACGCGTGCCATTCTTTTTTATCGTTGCGGCGTGGATTTTGTGCCTCTTGCTGGGGTTCTTTCTTTTATGTATCCGCGCATTGCGTTTTCTTTCAACTTATGTAATTTTTTGTTCCACCGGCTTCACGCTCCTATCGTTTGCTTTTTCGACTCTGATACTGGTTGCAATTGGCCACACGCAAACCCACAACAAACATCTCTTGTTCGTAGGCATACTCGGTTATCTTGGATCCATTGCCGTGGGAGGTTTTATAGGCTGTATTCTTGGGCTGTTTTTGGCCTATAGAGTTAACCGTAGACTTCGGCGAGATTAGATGCTTGAGTTGTTATAATCTCACGATCCGAAAGGAGAATCACCATGTCAAAACATACCCACGAAAGCGAGCTTTTTCAGCACAAGTAAGCGCCGCAAAGGCTATCCTTCCGAAACAAAAGTTAAGAGGGGTTTTCCAAGTGGTTCACGGTGAAAAAGAGCTGGTGGAGAAACTTGGAAGAAATGATCTTTGTCCGTGTGGGACGGGACGCAGATTTCAAAAAATGTTGCATGCAAGGCGGCCGGTACGATGGTTCTTTGCGCAACTACTATTCTCGATAGAAAAAGGGGCGCCGTCCGGCGCCCTTGAAAGTTTTATCAGTCGTTATGGCCGCGCTTCTAACACAATATTGAACGGTGTTTCCGCCGCGCGGCGCACTCTGGTAAATCCGGCGGTTCTCAATATCCTGGTCAAATTCGCCTCGCCCGCCTGCGCGCCTAATGCTGTGCCTACTTCCTGCGACAAGGAAGCGGGCGTGCACAACATCGTCGAAGCTCCGTAGAACACACGGCCAATTGGATTCAAGTTGTCTTCGAGTTTGTCATTCGCGAACGGTTCCACCAGCATCCAGGTTCCATCTCGCTTCATGGATTGGAGCACGTGCCGCGCCGCGCCTTCAGGATCGCCCATGTCATGCAGGCAATCGAAGAAAGCGATGAAATCGTAGTCCTTGCCGGGATAGTCTTTGGCTTTGGCAATCTCGAACTTCACGCGATCACCTACGCCGGCTTTGGCTGCTGCGTCGCGCGCCAACTCGATGGAACGCTGATGATAATCAAAGCCGGCAAAGCTGGATTTCGGATAAGCCTGCGCCATCAGAACGGTCGAGGTTCCCAAACCGCATCCCACATCGGCTACTTTGGCGCCGGCTTGTAATTTTGCTTCAACGCCATCCAGGGCAGGAATCCATTCCTTGACCAAATGCGCGCGGTAATTCGGGCGGAAGAACCGCTCTGTGCCCGTGAACAGGCACGCATCATGCTCATGCCATCCCATGCCCTTGCCGGAGCGGAATGCCTCAACAACTTTGGGGACGCCCTTCACGCAGGCTTCAATCACCTCAAAGAATCCCGGCAGAAACACAGGACTGCTTTCATTAGCCATGGCAAATGCCTGTTCCGGAGGTAGGGTGTATTTCCCGCTGGCGGCGTCGTAGGTCACAAATCCTCCAGCAGCCTGCGATGCCAGCCACTCGCGCACGTTCCTTTCATGGGTCCCAGTTTTTGCCGACAATTCCAATGGCAGCATGGGGCCCGCTCCAGCCATGGCCTTGTACAGGCCAAGTTTGTCGCCCACAAGAATGAGCGCGGCATTCATCGCGGCTCCCATCTCTCCCACAGCTTTCATGACAAATTCATGCAGCTTACCTTCATTCAATTGCTCTTGCACGGTTGCGGACATAATTACCTCCCGAACGAACATGGCATAGTGTGTTTGACATGCAGAACGTTACGTCTATGCCGGTGAATCGTCAAGTATGTGCAAAAATGTAGCGGTCCATAAAATGGGCAGGTGCGGGCGGAAATTGCAGGTTCTGATGGGAGCGTCGAATCATTGTCTCGGCGCGTAGCTGGGTTGATCTAGAGGATACGGGTTGGTCTATGGACCGCTCCAATGGCAGAGGGAACGTTTCGTTCTCCCAAATCTGCCGTACACAAGCATGGTGTTGGGAATATAAGGATCGTTTCACGAAGATTGGAAGTGCCCATGTAAAAAGCGCAGGGCGGTCTCAATCGGAGTTCAATCCGAGGCGCGCGCGAATCTCGGCAACCAGTTCCACTGGAGAGTGATCGATTTCAACCACCACTGCATTGGTCGGCTCCTCCAAATCGCAGAATTGGCTTGCCAGCAATTGCCCAGTGGCAAAATGGCCCTTGCGGTGTTCCAGACGCCCGAAAATCAGATTATAGTCTCCTTTTAAATAAACAAACTTCACTTCAGGCCCAGCGCAGAGGTATTCACGGTAAGTCTGTTTTAGGGATGAACACGCGAGCACAACATTTTTATTCGTCACAATCCATCGCCGGATTGCTTCACGCAATGCAGCCAACCATGGCCCGCGGTCTTCATCGGTAAGAGGAATGCCCTGGCGGATTTTTTCGATGTTCTGGGCGGAATGAAATGCATCGGCGTCGGCAAACTCCCATCCAAGCTGCTGGGCAAGCAAAGTGCCCACCGTCGTTTTTCCTGCGCCGGCAACTCCCATCACAATGACAATCACGATGTTTAATCCGCAAAAATGAGCCGCGAAAACTGTCAGGGCAGGCAAATACATCCCGTTTAAAAAATGACTCGCGGCAAACGCGCCAGTGTCTACTCCACAATACTTCAACCGCTCCGCCAGCCGTGAAACAATACCCGAAGTTTAAGATAATGTTGTCCTCCGATATGAGTTCGATCAATCCCCAGCAAATGGCGCGCCGCCCCGCTGTCGTTCTGGTAACCCTGGTAGTACTGGCCATTCTGGGATTTTCCTTGGTGCGGCATCTGGTGAACCGCTTCGGCGAACAGCGCAAGGCATTGTCCCGCCATTTATACCAACGCAGTCTCACCGAGCAACGC
>JAICKN010000201.1 GCA_025927855.1 Terriglobales bacterium | reverse complement strand
TGGCCAGTGTAGTAATGGCCACGGCTGTAAATCCCGGACTCTTGCGCAACTGCCGGAGCGCGTAGCGAATATCTTGCAGAAATCCAGTCATATCCACAAAACCTCTTTTGCGAAAAATCATTCGTACCGCAATGCCACCATGGGATCTACCTTCGCTGCGCGGTGCGCGGGGATGTAGCTGGCAAAAAGAGCCACCGCGAATAACAGCGGAAGCACGACAGTAAAAATTGCGACTTGCGAAGTTTGTGCGGCCGGCACCAAACGTTGCAGGATGCGGGCCGTTGCAAAGGAAGCCAGAACGCCAATCCCCATCCCGTCAAGAACAATCGTGAGACTCTGGCGAAGTATGAGACCAAGAATGTCCGACCGGCTTGCACCAAGGGCCACGCGCACTCCAATTTCCGGCACCCGCTGATTGGTTAAATAGGAAATCACTCCGTAAATGCCCACACACGCAAGCAACAATGCCAGTCCGGAGTAAATTGCAAATAAATAAAGAAGGAACCGCTGCTGCGCCAACGAAGCGCTTGCAAGCTGTTCCATGGTGCGGAATTCATAGAGCGTCTGGTCGCCCAGCGGGCCTCGCGATTCTTTCTGCAACGAATCAATCACATTGGCCGGTGGCACATTAGTGCGAACGACAACTGAAAGGATGGACGAGAAAAACTTGGCGAGTTGGTCAGGAACTTGCGCAAGCGGGGAGTAATACTGGTCCTGCACTCTCGACAGATCATCGCCAGCCAGTCCCCAATGCCGCACGTGTCCAACAACGCCAACTACCTGTACTGGCCCGGAGCTCACGGCGGGGATCCACACGAGCTTTCCAATGGGATCCTCTCCATGAAATGCATGTCGCGCCATGTTCTCGTCAATCACGACTACAGGATGGGTATTCAACTTGTCGTTCTCATCAATAAATCGTCCGCGAAGGAGCGGTAGTTGCATTGTTTTGAGGTAATCGGGCGTGACCATGAACTCCAATGCTTCGGCTGCCTGATCGGGTGGAGGCGGAGTGGCCGTCGTCCAGTAATTCATGACGGCTTCGCCCTCGCGCATAGGTACTGTGTCCGTCAGGGCAACCGACTGCACCGTTGGATCAGCGCGTAAACTATCTGTGAGCGCTTGCCAACTGGCGCGCGCCTTTTCGGGGTTAGCGAGTGCTTCCGGGGAGACCGCTACCCGCGCAACCAATACATTGTGAATATTCACTCCCGGGTTAAGCGATGAGAGGTGCAACAGCGTGCGTCCTAAAATGCCCGCCGAAGTGAGTAGTACAAAAGCCAACGCAATCTGGCACACAACAAAAGCGCTAAGCGGCCTGCGGGCAGTTCCGGCAATGGTGCGCGAGTGAGACCGCAGCGCAGCTTCAATCGCACTTTTGTTAGCTCGTAGGGCCGGCATTAATCCGAAAATCAGCCCAGTCAAAATCGAGACCGCGAACGAAAACAGAAGAACGCGCCAATCTATATGCACGTCCTCGATGCGAGGCAAATCGCCCGGCCAAAGTTTCAGAAAGGGACCCGTACCAACCGTTGCCAGCAACAATCCGGCTAGTCCGCCACAGACTCCAAGCACTCCACTCTCAATGAAGCATTGCTGTATCAGTTGCCATCCGGGCGCACCCAATGCCAGGCGCAATGCAAATTCCTGTTCGCGGGCAACGACGCGCGTAAGCAACAGACTGGCAATGTTGACACACGCAATCAGCAGGACAATGCTTACCGCGCCCAGCAGCAACCATAACGTCGGCCTGACGCCCTGAACTAGTTCACTTTGCAGGGAGTGAGGAACCATGGTCAGGCCTTGATTGCTGTCCGGATATTGCTTGGCCAAGTTCTTGCTGAACAGGGCCAGCTCTGTTTGCGCCTGCACCAGTGTTACGCTATTCCGCAACCGCCCGAGGACGTGAAGGAAATACGCATGGCGATACCTCATGCGAGGTTCGACGCTTTGTCCAAGCGGCGTATACACATCAACATCGCCGTCAAATTGCAAACCCGGCGGTACCACTCCGACAACGGTGTACTCCTTGCCGTCATAGTTGAGCGGCATGCCGACAACTTGAGGATTGGAGCCATAACGGGTTTGCCAAAGCCGGGTGCTGATAATTGCTACGGGCGCGCCACCGGGCTGCTCTTCGCTGGCAAGAAACGCGCGGCCTTTTACCAAGGGGACACGCAATACGGAAAACAGGTCCGATGAAATTAGTCGGCCATCCACGTGTGCCGCTTGGCCCGGGGCACTGACCGTTCCACCACCGTACGTCCATGCGGCCATACTTTCAAAGGATCGGCACTCACGATGACAATCCTGAAAATCAGGATAGGAAAAGCCCCACCGCTCGCCAGTTTTGTCGGTTCGAACATGTATCGCAACAAGGGTTGAAGGATCTTGATATTCGAGAGGCTTGAGCAGAACGCCGCTAACGACAGTGAATATGAGGGTCGTAGCTCCGGTTCCCAGTGCCAAAGTAAGGATGGCGAGGAACGCGAATCCCGGTCGCTGCAGTAGACCACGAATAGCAACACGAACATCTTGTAAAAAGTTATTCATATCTTCCTCACTCGTACCTAAGTGCCACCATGGGATCCACCTTCGCCGCGCGCCGCGCAGGGATGTAGCACGCGAAGAGCGCGACCAGCATCAACACAACCGCAACCAACAGAAACGTCGCCGGATCAGTAGAGGTGGTGCCAAACAGCAAACTGGCCATGAATTTTGTCAATGCCGCTGCTCCCACAATTCCGATTGCCAGTCCGATCGCGGCATACTTTGTACCTTCACGCACGACAAGGCTCACCACCTGTTTTTGCTGGGCACCCAGCGCCATGCGGACTCCAATTTCGTGAGTTCGCTGCGCCATGGAATAGCTGAGCATTCCGTAAATACCCAAGCTTGCGAGCAATAAAGCGGCCATTCCAAACGCTGCGAGCAGAAGCGTTTGAAAGCGTCGCGGAGCCAATTGTTCGGACAATTGGTCTTCCATCGTCGTTACCGGCGAAAGAACCGCTGAGGGGGCAAGCTCATGCGCCAAGCGATGGATGGATGCAGGCAACTCGCGTGAATCACCGTGCCCGCGCACGACAAGATCGGAAGTCCGATCTCCATCGATTGCCTGCGTGTAGGGCTGATAAATGTGAGGAATCGGCGATTGCTCCGGCCCGCTGCGTCTCGCATCGCTCACTACTCCCACGACCGTGATCCAATCGTCATTTTTTCCACGCGGGTCCTGTCCCCGGAATCGCTTGCCCAGAGGGTTCTCCTTCGGCCAGTAACGATGGGCTGCGCTCTCGTCAATAATTGCGACTAGAGGAGCGTTCGGCGTATCCGCAATCCCGAAATATCGGCCCTGCAGCAACCGGATTCCCATTGCTTGAAAGAAAGCTCCGCGGACTGAGTTCCATTGCAGTGGCGTCCACAGTTGCTTAGGCTCCGGCGAGCGTCCTTCAATGTCGCGCAAGCCAAGGTTAGTGTGGTCGCCGGTTTCAAACAGTCCATCAATTGCTCCTACCGCCTGCACTCCAGGCAGAGTTCGCAATCGTTCGTCGATCCCCTCGAAAAAGGCGTTTCGTGCAGATGAAGAGTTGTTGGACTGAATGTGGAGAGTGAAAACGTGGGCGGGATCGAACCCCAAATCGACCGCCTCCACTCTAAGGTAGCTGTGTGCCAGCAATCCAGCCCCTATGAGAAGCACAACCGTCAACGCAAACTCAGCAATAATAAGGATATTGCGACTGATGCCTAATCGTTGGCTCCGAGCGGAAGCCCGCCCCGCGAGATGTAGAGATTCCGACATTCCGCTGATTCTCCATGCGGGGAATAGCCCGAATAACACTGCCGCAATAATGGAAGCTGCCAGCGTGAAACTGAGAACTCCGCCATCCAGCCGCATCTGCTCGAGTCGGGGGATTCCAGCCGGAACCCATGCGAGTGCCGCGTGAAGGCCGAGATAAGCGAGGTACGAGCCAACCGCTCCGGAAAAGAGGGCGAGCAGAATGCTTTCCGTGAACAGCTGGCGCACTACACGGCTGCGTCCTGCACCCAGCGATATTCGCAGCGATATTTCGCTTTGCCGCGCGGATCCGCGGGCAAGAACGAGGTTGGCAACGTTGACGCAAGCAATCAGTAGAACAAAGAGCACTGCGGCGAAGAGTACACTTAGTGCCAGCCGGGTCTTACTATTGAGTTCTACTCTGACGGGCGCGATGCGAATTCCCGCTCCCCGGTTCGCATCAGGATCGCTCTGTTCGAACTGGCGAAATAGCGTACCTAGTTCCGTTCCCGCCTGTTCCATACTCACACCCGGTTTGAGCCGGGAAACAATCTGCCACCTGGCATAAAATCCTCGTGACCGGTGCGGATCTTTGACCAGAAGAGATGGATCGTCCCAGTGAGGATTGGTTGTCAATGGCGCCCAAAATTGCTGGTCGCTCGCAGGAAACTGAAATGTTTCCGGCATGACGCCGATGATCCGCGAATTCACTCCGTTAATTCGTAAATTGCCTCCGATTGCCGAGAGAGACGCTCCGAATTCTCTTGCCCATAAGCCGTGGCTCAAGATCACCACTCGTTCTTTTTGGGCGTCCTCTCGGGAGGTGAACGTTCTGCCCAGCTCCGGAGTCACTCCCATCAATGGAAAGAAATTCGCCGAAACATACGCGCCTTGCGCCAGTCGCGGCTCGTTTGCATCAGTCAGTGTGACTTGTGAGAAACCGCTGTCGCGGTAATAAATTGCGGAATCTTCCAGCGTGGTGCTTTCTGCTCGGAGATTCTGATAATCCTTAAATAGAAATCCGCCCTCTTGGGGATCCTGTAAATCTCTGATATTGATAAGCCGGTTCGTATCCCGGTACGGCAATGGACGTAGGATGACGGCTTCAATTACGCTGAAAATCGCCGTGTTCGCGCCGATGCCGAGCGCCAGCGTGAGCACGGCCGCCGCCGTGAACCCCGGCGACTTCCATAACTGCCGCAGCGCGTAACGCACGTCTTGGAATATCCCGTTCATCTTTTGAAACAACCTTTCCTGCTAAAAATCTCTCCTGCTAAAAAATTCCTCATTCGTACCGCAGCGCCACCATCGGATCAACTTTCGCCGCGCGCCGCGCAGGGATGTAGCTGGCCCCCAGAACCACTGCCATCAGCAGCAGCGCGACTGCTAAAAATGTTTCCGGATCATTCGGGCTCACTTCAAACAACATGCTGGAAAGAATGCGGGTCGCGGCGAGAGAAGCAACAAATCCGAGCGCAGTTCCGATCAGCGCCAACCCAGCGCCATAACGAAGCACGAGACGGATGACATCTACCCGCGTGGCACCCAGGGCCATGCGGATTCCGATTTCATTCGTCCGCTGGCTCACCGAATAAGCCACGACTCCATAAAGACCAATGGCAGCCAGTAGCATCGCGAGAGCTGCGAACCCGCCAATCAGTTGCGAAGAAAAACGCGGCTGTGAAACGGATGCGTCCAGAACATCGTCCATTGTCTTCACGCCGGAGAGTGTGATGTCCTTATCAACGGCGCTGGCTTGGGCTTGCAAGGCGGTAGCGAGATTTGTTGGATCGGCGGCGGCGCGCACGATAACACTCATCATCGGCACGGAAAACTGTGCGTAGGGAACGTACATCTCTGGCTCTTCCGGTTGGTTGAGCGCAATCTGTGTAATGTTTCCGACCACGCCAATAATTTCGCGAGTCTGTTGTTGGTCTCCCATGAGTTGCAGGCGCTGACCGATAACATTGGTATTTGGGAAATAACGCCGCACGAATGCCTGGTTTACTACGACTACCCCCGGAGAATCTGGACCGTCTTGCTCTCCCATCCATCGTCCACGCAGCAGGGGAATGCGCATGGCTGATAAATAACCCGGAGTCACCTGGCGATATTCAGAGTCATCAAACTGGCCGGGGCCATAGGTGCGACCGGGAATATGGAAAAGATCATCGTTACGGCCGCTCAGAGGGAGTACCGAGGTCGC
>JAICKN010000039.1 GCA_025927855.1 Terriglobales bacterium | reverse complement strand
TCTGGGATTTTAATTGCCTGCTTCATGAAATCTGCCCAAATCGGTGCCGCAGTCAGCGAGCCAGTCAGGTGGAGATCGCTGTAGTCATCAAAGCCAACCCAAACAATACAAAGCAGATTATTGGTATAACCGGCAAACCATCCATCGTGCGAGCTGCCGGTTTTTCCCGCCGCAGGCGCATCGAAGCCGCGGGCGCGCACGGTGTACGCGGTGCCGTAATTAATCACCCCTTCCATCATGGTGGTCATCACGTAAGCGGTGCGCGGGTCGAGCACCGGGCGCTTATCGGACTGAAAATCCAGGACTATGTCGCCGTTAGGGGCACGCACGGAACTCACCATTGTGGGTGAAATGCGCACTCCGCCATTGGCAAACACGGTGTAGGCCCCAGCCATATCGAGCGGGGAGGCGTCGTACGAACCTAAGGCCATGGCCGGAGTGGGCTTTACGGAGGTAATGCCGGCAGCGCGGGCCAGATCGGCTACCTTATCGTAGCCGACATCTTCCGCCAGCTTTACCGTTGCATTATTCAGGGAAAGCGCCAAAGCGAACCGGGCAGGAACCTCGCCATAATACTTTTCTTCAAAATTGCGAGGCTCATAAATTTGATCGCCGTAAGCAAAGGTACTCGGCTCGTCTTCCAGCAAAGTGGCTGGAGTTAGGACGGCAGTGCTGCCGTCGAGCGCCGTGTTAATGGCAGCAGCATAGACGAAAGGCTTAAAAATGGAGCCGGTAGGCCGCTTGGCCACCGCATGATTCAGCTGGCTGTAGGCGTAATTGCGGCCGCCCACCAGCGCCAACACCTGGCCAGTGTGCGGGTCCATCGCGACCAACGCCACCTGGGCCGGCGGGCCTCCACGTACCTTGGTTTCGTATTTTCTCTTGCCCACTTTGACGCGATACGTCCGCCGCTTATTCACCAATTCATCCACGATCTTCATGCCGTTCTGGACGGCTTGCGCCGCAGCTTTTTGCAGTTGCGGGTTGATGGTGGTGTAAATGCGGTATTGGTGTTCGTTCACGTCGTTCTCATTCAGTTTGCTGACAACGGTGTCCCGGACCAAATCAACGAAATAAGGCGCGTCGCTCGCCTCCACATTGGGAGGAGCGAGCTTCAATGGCGTGGCCTTGGCTTTTTCCGCCTGTTCCCGCGTAATCGCATGAGTCTCCACCATGGAATCCAGCACAAGATTCCGCCGTTCGAGGGCCCGCTCGGGATGGCGGTAGGGCGAAAGATAGCTGGGGCGTTGGATGAGTCCGGCCAGAAGAGCCGCCTCCGGCAGGGTGATATCTTTCAAATCTTTATTGAAGTAGGCATCGCTGGCTTCCGCAAATCCGCTGATCGTAAACGAGCCGCGTTGTCCCAGGTCCACCCAGTTGGCATAGAGTTCAAAAATCTGCTGCTTGGAGAATTTCTGTTCCAACTCCTCCGCAATCAGCATTTCCGTAAGCTTGCGTTTGATGGTTTTTTGCGGCGTCAGAAAAAAACCGCGGGCCAACTGCTGGGTGAGCGTGGAGCCACCCTGGCCACGCCGTCCATGAATTACGTCCCCCCAGGCCGCTTCAATCGTGCGCACGAAGTTGATGCCGCCATGTTCAAAGAAGCGGCGGTCTTCGATCGCCATGACAGCGTTCACCATCACCTTGGGAATTTGATCGAACTTGACCACCTGCCGCTTGGAACGTTGCGAATCGGAAAGGGAAGTTAGAACTTCAGGCTCGAGCTCGTAGGCGGCCAGCTCGCCCTGTTTGCTGGTGATGCCCTGCACCTTGCCATTGGCAAAATGAATCACCGCGGATTCCGGGCTGTGGTAAGAGGCCGGCCCCGGGCTGACTTCAATCCCATCTTTCAGAAGATGGTAGCTGCCGAGCAGCGATTGGCCGTCTTTTTCCGAATATCCCGCGCGGCGGAGCGCGCTTGCGATCTCTGCCGGGCTGATTTCTTCTCCCGCGCGCACGGTTTGCGGAAGGGCGTATATCTTGGCCGAATTGCTGAAAATCGGGTTCTTAAACCGTGCCTCGATAATGTGCTCGTATTTGATGTAGTAGTAGGAAAAAAAACAGAGGAAAGCCAGCAGGAATGCTACGCACACGAACAGCGCGCCTTTGATGAGCGGGCTCCCCAGATTGACCCTGCCACCGGCATTCTTGCTTTTATGCGGAATTTTGAGCTTTATAGCCACAGAAAAAAATCACTGGAATTACGGAATGACGAAAGGCGCCGGCATCCACTCTGCACTCATTGTCGCATGTTCGCGGTAAAACGTAAGTTCCAGAATGGGAATGAGTATCGCTAGTTTAACTCCCCTTAACTCTTCTGGAAGTGCCTTCAGGTTCATTGTCCAATAGTCTAGACTTTCATTACGTATTACGGGATATTCCCTTCTCTCGCTACTTCGGCGACATTTTTGATTTCCGCAATCTGGCAAGATTGAAACTCTTGAGAGTTCTAATCTTTTCAGATGCTTGGCGGGGCCATCCTGATGCCAGAGCCGCTCAACGAGCACGAAGGGATGGAGATTTTTCTCGCAGGTAGGAGAATTGCATTGCCTTTAATGCAATGCGAAGGAAGCTCACAAGTTCATTAAAAATTACAGGAATAACTGTAAGGCTCCTGAAGACGATCAGGGTTGCCATAGCGTCCGTAGCCATTCTGCTTTGTCCATTGTTATCAGCTCAGGTTGCCACGCTGTCCGTCCCGGTCACGGAACTCCCGGAGGCTCCTCAGCAGCAGCCAAAAAATTACTTCAATGCCCCGCAAGCTCCGGAGAACTCTTCCCTGCGTAGTGGAAGGTCCGGCGGCGAAAATTCGGCTACGGCTCGACCGATTCCATTAGGAAGAAAATTCGCGCTTCTGCAAGTGGCATTAGCGGCCGCAACGGTTGCCGATGCAGAAACAACTCTGTATGGGCTGCGTCACAATCTGGCGCGGGAAGGCAATCCCATATTTGGGCCAAGCCCGTCGCGCGCGAGGATTTATGGGACTGTCGTTCCTGTGACGGCATTTGTAATTCTGCTCGACTATCGGCAAAAAAGGGAGAATCCGCATGGCCGATGGCAAATTGTGCCGGCTATTTTAACTGCGGCACATACCCTTGCGACAGTTCACAATTTGCGCATGATCACAAAATGAATTGCAATAATTTCGAATGCCGCGCCGCATTCAAGCCGCATAATTAAGCCGCCTGTGACCGCAAACAATCTTCTTGGTTCCCCCCACAAAATCTGCTGGATTCTGCTTTATCGCCATGTTCTTATGGGCTGACGTATTTCAGATCCACCCGTTGCGGATAGTCGTGGAGAATTCACAACAAGATATCGAGTCACTCCGCCATGTAGTGCGCGAACTTGCAGACCGGGTTGCGCGCCTGGAACGCGCAGCAGGAATTGCCGCAGAGGCTACAACACCGCAGCCGCGTCCGCAAATGCCTGCTGCGCCAATTGCCGCTGCTACGCCGCCGCTGGATGAGGCGGCACTTCCCTCTGCGGCAAGTCAGCCATCCCGGAGTGTTCTTCATGCGACGTCCAGGCCGGCTTCGAACAGCCAGATTCACGCGCCATCGCAAAAACCGCCATTCGATTTGGAGTCCCGCATCGGTTCGCATTGGCTGAACCGGGTCGGGATAACGGCGGTGTTGATTGGAGTCTCCTACTTCCTGAAGTTTGCCTTCGATAACAACTGGATTGGGCCAAGCGGCCGGGTAAGCATAGGGTTGCTGGCGGGGATTGCCATCGTAGTTTGGAGCGAGAGCTTCCGCAACAAAGGCTACGCGATTTTCTCCTACTCTTTGAAGGCGGTCGGAATTGGCATTGTGTATCTTTCACTCTGGGCCGCGTTCCATGTCTACGCGCTTTTGCCGAGCGGAGCGGCCTTTGGCGCAATGCTGCTGGTTACGGCGGCAACAGCGGCGATGGCGGTATCGCAAAACGCGGAAATTCTGGCGGCATTCGCGCTTGTTGGCGGCTTTGCCACGCCCATTTTGCTCTCCACTGGGGTCAACCGCCAATTCGCATTGTTCAGTTACGTTGCGATTTTAGACGTTGCCACCCTGCTCATGTTGCTGGTACGCCCGTGGAGGCGGCTGGTACTGCTGAGTTATGCAGGAACGCTGCTGCTGTATCTTGGCTGGTGCGAGCAATATTACGGGCAGCCTGAATTACAGCTCACTCTGGCTTTTGCGACACTTTTCTTTCTGATTTTTGCCGTGATTCCGCTCCTGGGAAAGCAACCGGAAGAGGACGCGGCCAAATTTCATTTTGTATTGCTGTCGTTGGCATTCGTCAATGCGGCTGTTTATTTTCTGGAAGTCTATGCCATACTCCCTACCGCCGATAAAGCAAATGCGGCGTGGTTCGCCCTGGCGCTTGCGGGGCTATACATTCTGTTGAGCCGGCAGGCAGGGGCAAGAACCAATGATCCTGAGGTTTCGCAGAAATTGCGCCTGCTGCACCTGGCGCTGGCTGCGGCATTTATCACGGTCGCCATTCCGATTCGCCTCGAGCAGCACTGGATCACAATTGGATGGTTCGGGGAAGCGGCCATTCTTCTGTGGGTGGCAAAGCGCATAAATTCAGAATTGCTGAATGCATTTGCCCTGTGCGGACTGGCGCTTGGCGTGGCGCGTTTGTTGTTCTTTGACGATTTCTATTCCACGCAGCTTATTTTCAATGCGCGCATGGCCACCTACGCGGTTGCAATTATTGTGCTGGCGGCGCTCGCCAAGTTTGCTTCCCAACGGCGCGACGATACGGCAAAACTGGTGGGAGGAATCGCCGTTGTTTCCCTGAACGTTCTTGCGCTGGTGGCGCTTACCCATGAAATTTCCGACTACTATGTCCATCACTCGATGCAGCAGTACCAACGAGTATGGGCGTCCGGCGATATTCAGAGGATTCGCGACGCCCGAATCAGCCGCGACTTCGCTTACTCCGCGCTCTGGATGCTGTACGGCGCATGGCTCATGATCGTGGGCTTCTGGCGGCGCACCGCGTTTGTGCGCTGGCAGGCGCTGGTGTTACTCGCTGCGACCATTGCCAAGGTTTTCATTTACGATCTTTCGGAACTCGACCGCGTCTATCG
Organism: Terriglobales bacterium; assembly: GCA_025927855.1. Taxonomy (GTDB): domain Bacteria; phylum Acidobacteriota; class Terriglobia; order Terriglobales; family Acidobacteriaceae; genus JAICKN01. The sequence continues at coordinate 14,138 of JAICKN010000039.1, read as the reverse complement.
CATCCTGAGCTTCATCGCATTGGGGATCCTGCTGCTGGCGGTTTCGTTTGTATATCAGCGGGACTGGCTCAAACTCTCGGCCAACAAACCGGCTGCGGACGCCAGATGATACGAACCTCCATAAAATATCTACTCGCAGCCTGTGCGGCTCTGTTGTTCATCTTCACGGCTGCCGGCCCGCATGAAGCTGCCATTCCTTATTTCCGCTATGTGCGGAAGATTAAGATCAGCGCCCCGAGGCAACAAAATTACATTGTGGTAGACCAGGATTTGTGGGAGCACTCCCGCGCTGATTTGTCGGACGTTCGCTTGTACGATGGCGGATCGCAAGTTCCTTACGCTTTGCGCAAACAATCGGGTGGAGTTTTAAGTCTTGAACAAGAGGCGAGAATCCTGAACTTAGGGACGGTCGTCGGCAAAACAGAATTTGATATAGATGCCGGAGCGCTCGAGGAATATGACCGCATACGGCTGCGGCTAAGCGCCCGGAATTTTGTGGCTACGGCAAAGATCAGCGGAAAGCATTCTGCGAATGAAGCTCACGCTGTGCATATTGGCCAATCTACTCTTTATGACTTCACGCGGGAAAATCTGGGATCAAATTTTGTGCTGCAAATTCCGCCGTCGAGTTTCCCTTTCCTGCATGTGCAACTTTCTTCCGGAATAAAGCCGGAGCAGGTAAAGAGCGCGGCAATTTCAGATCTTTCGGAAAAACGCGCGCAATGGGTCCCAGCAGGAGTTTGCCGGGTAGGATCGGCCCCGGCATTAGGACAATTTGAAGTACCTCAGCGCCACGCAAGCTGGTACCGCTGCGCCTTTTCGAGCGCAGTTCCCATAGACAGGCTGATGTTTCAGGTGGGCGAAGCACAAATAAATTTCCGGCGCGATGTCAGAGTTTTTTCTGAAGGTGCTCCGGCACCCGGCGAGAATACGGGCGGCAACAAGCAACCAGATTTTGGGCTGGTTTTGACCGGGGAGATCAGCCGTATAAAAACTAGGCGCGAAGGAAAAAATATTGTTTCAGAAAATCTGGCGCTTAGCTTGCCTGAGGCTCGGGCGAAGGAGCTTGCCATAGAAATCGGCAACGGAGACGATGCGCCGCTCTCCCTGACCGTGCTGCCATTTTCCATGGCGCGGCGCATTTATTTCGATCCCGCAGGAAGGGCAAGCATCAGGCTCTACTCAGGGGACGAAAAGCTCGGCCCGCCAACGTATGACTACGCCAAATTTTTCCACGAAGATGCTTCCGCGGTGGAAGCGCATTTGGGGCCTGCCAGCGAAAATCCCGCGTTCACAGGACGCCCGGATGAACGCCCGTGGTCAGAGCAACATAAAGGGATTCTCTGGATCGCAATGTTAGCGGCGGTGGCGGTGTTGGCGCTGCTGGCAATCCGCGGCTTCGCGTCTGAGGTGAAAGGAAAAGCTTAAGCCTGCAACTGGGAGCTCAGAACTTCCCGCACTTCTGCTGTTTTCTTCGAGTCAGTCAAAGTATTTTGAGCTTCATAAAATTTCCCGCAGTGCGCGAAAACTTCCTGCCTAATTCGTGCCGCCACTTCTTCCACAGTACCCGGACTGACGACCGTCATTTTGGCCAAGGCACTTAAGTTAAGATATGCCGCGCGGTTTTTTTGAATGAACTCCAGCGGATATTCCGGCTTGCGGGCGCGGGCGCGCAAAGGGTCGGCATCGAGCAAAAATGCAATGCGGGGACGCGGCCCGAATTTCAGCAGAAGCCGCACGTAAGCCCTGCTCAGACCAGAGGCGGGCAAATTCGCAAGCTCATCAAATAAATAGCGGTCGAAAATAACTACTCCGGTGCTTTTCCTCCGCAATCGAGCAGTAATGATTTTTAAGCGAAGTGCATCGAGCAGATAAAACACAAAACGCGGCAGAGTCATGTACCAGGCCTGAACGTTTTTATCCCGGCGGTCCACAGGTTTTTGCGGAGATCCGATTCCCTTTTCGCTTTTGAAGAAAAGATGGCTGGAAACCTCGCGCAACTTTCCCAATGCGGTGACGTCATCCCAGAACCTCAAGAGATCCACCGTCACGCCGGCCGCGGCCAGGCTGCCGCAGAGCGCTTCGATTTGCGTACTCTTTCCGGCGCCATCCACCCCGGAAAAGCTGATGATTAACGGTCCCGCCGCGCTAGATGCCGGAGAGGGTGGAAGCGTTGAAATATTGGTCATGGCTGAGTTACCCGAATATTATGGAGCGCCCGGAGGCTTGCTCGGGCTGGCCTTGGTCAAGGCCATCGTGGCTGCAATTGCCGCTCCCGCTCCGAGGATTGCGCCTACTTTAATAAATAAGGTCCGGGTCCGTCTTTGCTTTGCAGGAGCAATGGCAATACCCGCGGGTTCGGAGGCTGCATTCCCTGTGGTCGGTACTGGTTGCGCGGCCGCTGTTCCCACTGGTTGCTGAGTTTTTTGCTCCGTCTTTGCTGAATCCGCCGATGGACGGGGTTGCAATTGAGGAGAATCCGTCTGGGCTATTTCAATAGCCTGAGGTTTTTGCGCGGCACTCAATTGAGCGGATTGCACAGTTCCCGGGCTATCCGGCAGCAAAGCGGCATCCGTGGTCGCAGAGCCGCTCGTCTCGGCGGTTTGTTGTGCCGGGCACGTTATACACAAACTCAAGATGCTCATGAGCGCTACGCCCAGGTGCAGGCGAAAATTATTCATGTTGATTTCCTTCGTGCGTCAAAGCTCTTAATTACAGGCTTCGTTCACGCGGCATTCGCGGCCGCGGAGGCGCCGTTCCGGTCCTGCATGGCAGGCATGGGGAACCGCTGGAAACTTTCGACGGCGTCGCTGGTTTTCTCGTAGATCTCAAAAAGCCGGTCTACGCGCGTAACCTCGAGAATGACGGCCAACGCAGGCGGAATGGCGGCAAGCTTCACGTCTCCGTTCCGCTTCATGGCGTGCTCCATGCACTGCACGAGCATTTCAATCCCCGCGCTGTCGAGGCGGGAAACCCCGGAGAAATCCAAGACCAGCTGCGGCCGGTCATTTTTCAGGAAAGGCAATAGCTTTTCCAGGACCACCTTCGTATGACCAACCGTCAATTTTTCAGGCAAATGGTTTACCACTAGCAAACGTTCTGTGCTCATATTTCCGCCCTTGAAAGACTTAATGCTGGTACAGGCATTGTGACCGGCGCTTCTGCCGGAGCAAAGACATCAGGAGTCCAGATGCCAGCGCTCTCTTCCTCAAACGGCCCCTTATACTGCGCGGGGTTCTGCGCCCGCAGCGTTCCCCACATTTGTTGAATTGAGGAACGCCCACGCCGGCTGAACAACTTTGCATCGTCAAAAGTTACCGCGACCTTCCGGCGTAAATGTATAAAGCGGCTTCCGTCAATCACGGCATGGGAAACATCAAGGTCTTGGCCAAGATGCGAAAAGGACAAAATCGAGGAGTCCTCGATTATAGTATTTCGCTCAATCACACAGTCCCGTTCCACGCTGCTGCCCCGGGTGATTAATGCAGAAGAACGGACTTTAGTCCTCCGGCCAATAAAAGCGGGAGCAACGATCCGCGCGCAAGAGTGGATCGAGGCTCTCTCTCCGGCCCAAACGCCCGGTCGTATTTCGGTTCCGCATGGTTTAAGCTCGCACCGTCCCGTGAGCGAGTCCGTTACCAGGCGGCGCACGTCGTGAGCATCATTCAGGCGGTTGACATAACCTGTAACCAGGTAAGGAGAATCAGGCGCTGTCTCCATTGCCGCAATGGAGTTCAGGCCCATGCCTGCGTGACGGATTGCCCTCGCGCCCATCATCCATAACTCCAGGGGGCCATACTTGTCGCGAGCGCGCGTCAGTATTCCCGCCTGGACCTGATGACAACGGATGATGCCTGCAAGATCAAATTCGATATAAGCAGCGACTCTCATCATCAGGGTCATCTCGACCCCCATGAGGGACTGCTGAGCAATCATCTCGGCCATTGAGCGGCGGTCCAGAGAGCGCCTGACAATTGTTGTTCCAGCTTGCTGGAGACATTCCGGAAGACGAATCGAATCGTCCGCCATCACTGTAATTGCATGGATCCCGGATTTACGCAGGCGTTGAATAGTGCGTTGTAAAACCGATTCACCTAAAATTTCCGTACAAACAATCGGAGCATGGACCGGCTGCAATGCACTTTTCTTTCCGGTTAGATCGTGTTTTGCAGAGGGCCAATCGCCGACAACTAGGATTGCGCTGACGAACACTTAGGGCTCCTTTTCTGTATCTTGGATGTAAGCAGGGGGAAAGATGTTGGTCTAACCAGGCAAAAATGCAAACCACCCCAAAGCCTTTAAGAATGTATTCGATGTGAAAAATCTGAGAGCCTCTGCAATGTATTACATCTTGAGAGGACAAAGAATACCTGCAAAGCTGTATTTCCTATTAATTAAAAATTAGGTACTTTTTATTTTTCTCATGGACTGGATATCAGTCTCTCTACCCAGTCCCGTTGATTTATTTCTGTATTAAGGGGCCTTGCAGAATGTCAGATTCATCTTCGGAACCGTCATCTTTCAGCCTTTCATCTTCCGAGCTTTTATCTTCTGAATCTGGCGCTGGAGCCAGTGCCAACCGCTTCAACCCACCTGAATCATCTACTGAGGCGCAAAACCGAACAAATCGGAATATGGATGTGCTCTCCCGTCTGATTTTTGGCGGATACGCGGCAGACTTCGCGGCATTGTCCGCTTCAGGCGAGCAGTTCTATACGGAGCTTGAGTATGTAGCGAAACTAAGTTCTGAGGAACTCCGCGATTTCTCGTCGCTGGCAAATGATAACCACGTGCTGGTGCGCGCTCTGCAGGTGCTCGAACAGGCGGCAATAAAAACCGGCAATGAAAGGATTACGGGATGGTGCCAGGAGGCGCTTACGGCGGAGCGGAACCGCGCGCAATATGCCGCTTCCATTTTAGCGCCGATCTGCTCTGTCCTCGAATCGGCAGGGGCCAAAGTGGCGGTCATAAAATCTTTGGACCACTGGCCGGATTTAGGATCGGATCTGGACCTTTACACCACGGGCAGTCCACGGACCATAAGGCAGGTCATGCGGAACAAATTCGGCGCTGAGGAAGAAGCTCGCAGTTGGGGAGACCGGCTGGCGCATAAATGGAACTTTAAAGTTCCGGGACTTCCGGAATCGGTTGAGATTCATGTCCGCAATTTAGGCCAGACCGGAGAGCAAACAATTTTGGCGCAGCGCGTAGTTGCGCGCAGATTGAAGAAGAGCATCCATGGGCTCACCTTTTATGTGCCCGCGCCCGAGGAACGCGTCCTGATTTCCACTCTGCAAAGGATGTACCGGCATTTTTATTTCCGGCTTTGCGACATGGCAGATTTCGCCATGCTGCTGCGAAACAACGCAATTGACTTTGTAGAGTTGCGCAGCGCCGCTATGGCCGGACGCATTTGGCCCGGCGTGGCTAATTTTCTTCTCCTGGTTTCCGAATACGCCAAGCAATACGGAAGCCCGGTCCGCATTTCGCATGAAGTGCTGGCGGCCGCTCCATTCCCAGAGATGCGTGTGCAGGTAGGTGGGAATTTTTTGCGGATCCCGAAAGGCCCCGCTGCGGGACTCTACCGTTCCCAATTGGTGGGAGCAGGCATTCACGGGGATTTGCGGGCAGCCCTGCGCTTGAGCATGCTGCCGCCCTTGGCAGTGAGCGCTTTTGTGGCATACCACATTACGGGCAGCGATAAAGGAGTGTGGTAGAGCCGGCAGTTCATTCGCAATTGCAATACATAGGGACGTTACAGCATGTACCCGATGGAAGGCAGCGCTTCTATAACGCTAGAGTGGATGCATGAGATTCTTATTCGTCCATGTAGCAATCTGCAACTCCCGTGATGGGTGAGATATTCCCGCCCCGCTGGCTCTTCCGCTCTGATGCAAGACAAAAATCATAAAAATGGTCTTGGAGTCTTTCCCTATTTTGAAGAGCGTCATCCGGGAAACAGCATGAAAATTGCGCAGATAGCACCACTTTACGAGAGCGTTCCGCCAAAATTTTATGGTGGGACCGAACGTGTTGTCTCATGGTTGACGGAAGAACTCGTGCGGCTAGGACACGATGTAACGCTGTTCGCCAGCGGCGACTCGGTCACGAATGCGCGGCTGGTGCCGGTTTGCAAAGAGGCGCTTCGCTTAAGTCCCACGTGCATAGACCAGGCCGCGCACCACGTGCTGATGATTGAACAGGTATTCAGTGAAAAAGACAACTTTGACCTGCTCCATTTCCACCTGGACTACCTCCATTTCTCACTGAGCCGTAGGGAAAGCGTCCCGCATATTTCCACGCTTCACGGCCGCCTGGACATTCCCGATCTCGTCCCGCTCTACCGTGAGTTCCGCGAAATGCCTTTGATTTCCATTTCTGATGCGCAACGCGCGCCATTGCCGTGGGTAAACTGGCAAGGCACCGTCTACCACGGTTTGCCGGAAGAGGAATATTCTTTGGGCAATGGAAATGGAAAATATCTCGCGTTTCTCGGCCGTGTTTCCCCTGAAAAAGGACTCAACCGGGCCATTGAAATCGCCAAACGTGCGGAGATTCCTTTGAAAATCGCCGCGAAAATTGATCGCACGGACACCGAATACTTTCAAACCGTGATCAAGCCCTTGCTCAAACATCCACTCGTCGAGTTTCTTGGCGAAATTGGCGGTCCCGAAAAAAACGAATTTCTCGGCAATGCGATGGGGCTTCTTTTCCCAATTTGCTGGCCGGAGCCTTTTGGGCTGGTTATGATCGAAGCTATGGCATGTGGTACGCCGGTTATTGCGTACCCCTACGGATCAGTTCCTGAAATTATGGAAGACGGAGTCACCGGGTTTGTTGTTGGTGATGTTTCTTCCGCCAGCAAAGCGGCGCACCAACTGCACAGAATTGACCGGAAGGTTTGCCGGCAGCGTTTTGAGAGACGGTTCAGCGCGGCCCGCATGGCCCAGGACTACCTTTTGATATATAAAAAACTTTTGTGCGGCGAGCCGGAGCCGGTGGAAATTAGCCACGGAGATTTCAATTGGATCAAGTTAGCGTCGCCCAACCGTACTACATAGCTAGCCGGACCTCGCCGGCTGATGCACGCTCCTGCGTACTGAAATATGGCAAGACCTTCGCCATTTTCGACCACTATGGGGATATTGAGCCCATAGGCATGGGCGAAGAGGGCATTTTTCATCTCGGCATGCGCCATCTCTCGAAATTTGTGTTTCACATGTGGCAAGAGCGACCCTTGCTGCTCAGTTCCACCATTAAAGCGGACAATTGTTTTTTTACGGCTGATTTGGCCAACGTGGATGTCTGGCAGGGCGGCCGGATCGTGATTCCACGGGGGACGTTGCACGTGTTGCGTTCCAAATTCCTATATGACGGGGTTTGCCACGAGCAATTCAAGCTGAGGAATTTTGGCGCTCAGGAAATCTATGTGCCGCTGCAACTGCAGTTTGAGGCCGATTTCGCCGATATTTTCGAGGTGCGCGGCATGCAACGCAAAAAAAGGGGCCGCACTCTTGACCCTCGCGTGCTGCACGGAAGCGTGTCGCTGGCCTATGAAGGGCTCGATGGAGAACTGCGCGAAAGCTGCATTGCATGCCAGCCTGCGCCGTTCCAAAATTCCGCAAAAGAAATCTGTTTCGAATTTACTTTGGGTCCCGGGAAAGAAACTGAATTTGAGATGGCCATCAGCTGCTCTTCAGGAAAGCGCAAAAGTGTGCCTGGTTATTCCGGGGCGCTGCAGCAAATTCAGGACGAGCTGAATACCTCCCTGGAAAAATTTCCTCAGGTATCGAGCTCCAACTCGCGCTTCACTGACTGGATGAAACGCTCCACCGCGGATGTAGTGATGATGACGATTGGGAACCCGGAAAAAAACTATCCCTATGCCGGCGTGCCCTGGTTCAGCACGGTATTCGGACGGGATGGCATTGTCACCGCCTTGCAGACTCTTTGGATGAATCCGGAGCTGGCGAAGGGAGTGCTGGAATTTCTGGGCGATACTCAGGCCATTGAGGTGAATCCGGAGATGGAAGCGGAACCGGGCAAGATCCTGCATGAAATGCGCAGTAGCGAGATGGCCGTGTTGAAAGAAATCCCCTTTGGACGGTATTACGGGTCGGTAGATGCGACACCGCTTTTTGTCATGTTGGCCGGTGCCTATTTCGAACGCACCGGCAACCTGAAGTTCATGGAGTATTTGTGGCCGCATATAGAGCTGGCATTACGCTGGATTGACGAATACGGCGATATGGATGGAGATGGCTTCGTCGAATATTCTCCCCATTCCAAAAAAGGTTTGGTGCAGCAGGGTTGGAAGGACTCCAACGATTCTGTTTTTCACGCTGATGGAAGTTTGGCGGCTCCGCCCATCGCCTTGTGCGAAGTGCAGGGATATGCTTATGCCGCCAAAATTGCGGGCAGCCGCATCGCCATGGCGCTGAATCGGCAGCAACAGGCCAAGGAACTCGAGGGCAGCGCGCAGAAGCTCCGCCACAGATTTCTGGAAGCATTCTGGCTCCCGGAACTTTCCACTTACGCTTTGGCCCTCGATGGAAAAAAGCGCCCCTGCCAGGTGAAAACTTCCAATGCCGGCCATAGTCTGTTCACCGGCATCGCAGACCCAGAACATGCATCTTTATTGGCCCATACTCTGCTCGACAAGCCCTCGTTTAATGGCTGGGGCATCCGCACGGTAGCATTGGGAGAAGCGCGTTACAATCCGCTTTCCTACCATAATGGATCGGTGTGGCCGCACGATAACGGGCTCATTGCAGCGGGGTTCGCGCGTTATGGATTGAAAACCATGGCCGGGAAAGTTCTTCTGGGGCTTCTTGACGCCAGCAATCACGTAGAACTGTACCGGCTGCCGGAACTGTTTTGTGGATTGGAGCGTCGCGCGGGGGAGGGGCCGACCCTCTATCCTGTAGCGTGTTCTCCCCAGGCGTGGTCTGCCGGAGCAGGGCTAATGGTTTTGCAGGCCTGCCTGGGACTGCGTATTGACGATATGCATAAGAAAATTATTTTCGACAAACCCTATCTGCCTCACGGGTTGCGGCAACTTGCCATTAAGGACATGCAATGTGGCGGCGCGCACATTGACCTGCTGCTGGAGCGGGAGGCGGATTCTGTGAGCGTTAACATTCCGGAAAAAAATAAAGACATTGAAATCGTCATCCGCTAGCGAAGCGATTCCGCTGATCCTTAATTCCAAGTACACGAAAGCACCCGGAACATTTACGGTCTACTCCCGATAGAATCCTGCCATCCACTGGCCATACATTGAAATAGAAGCAAACAATTGGGAGGCTTGGGACAATGAAAGCAGCAACAGTGCTCGTGTTTATGCTGCTGGGTGTCTCTTTTGCGCTTCCACGAGCCCCTCGCAATGCTCAAATGTCTTCTGGCGTGCTGCAAGTTTCCGCAGCAATCGCGCCGTCTGGCCATACTCCTGCGGCAGAGCAGGAGTCCCGGATGCCACAATCTGAGGCACAACAAGCCCCGGCCCGGAATTCCGGTCATTATGAATCTGCAAATTCCGCGTACTTGGTTGTTCAAAATTCTCCGCGGAAAACGGCCCACCTGCCCTTGCTGGGACTCATTGGACTGGGATCGCTGGCCGCCGGACTCATTATGAAGCGATAGAAGTTTCAGGAAGGAATCGCTTTATAAGGCAAGATACCTGATTTTCTACCTGCACAACCTGATGGAGTTCACTGGGTTCCCGAGCTACTATTCGCATCAGAAACATTGAAAAATATCCGGGGTGGGTGGACGGTTTACCAGTTCTGGAAATTCAACGCAAAGCGAGAGGTCCTTCTCATGAGATGGAAACAAGCGCGGAAGTATTGCCTCACCATGGTTTGTACTTTTGTTCTCACCTACGCAACAATGGGTTGGGCTCAAAATTCAAAAGAAGATAAATCAGACATTCAAAAACGGCTCGACGCTTCGGCCGACGTGATTAACCAGATCATGGGAACGGACAAGTCCATTCCCGACACGATCATGTCTTCGGCGGAATGCATTGCCGTCGTTCCCTCTTTGGTGAAAGTTGCTTTTGTCTTCGGCGGCAAGCACGGGAAAGGCGTTGCCACTTGCAGAACAGCCAATGGGTGGAGCGCGCCTGTTCCCATCACGATTACCGGCGGAAGCTGGGGATTGCAGATTGGAGCGCAGGCCATAGATTTAGTGATGCTGACGATGCATGAAAAGGACATGGACGAACTGCTCTCCAGCAAATTTAAGATAGGCGCCGGAGCTGCGGCCGCAGCCGGTCCCGTTGGCCGGGAGGGATCCGCCAATACTGACTGGAAGATGAAAACAGAAATCCTGACCTATTCCCGTTCTCGCGGCGTCTTTGCAGGAGTTGATTTGAGTGGAGCGGCTGTCACGCAGGACAAAGACGAAACCAGAATGCTCTATGGAAAAATGGAGCCGTTCACGGCCATTTTGGCAGGCCGGGTAGCTCCTCCGCAGGGTAGCCAAACTTTTATGGCGGCAGTCAAGAAATTTTCCAGACAAGCGAAAATAAACGGACGCCTACAAACGCCCGCGCCGGCAGCGGTCCGGCCGGCTGAGTAGGTTATTAACTCTGGCCATTTAAGGCTGCCCAGGAGCAGGTGTTCCGGGCAGCCTAATTTTTTTCGCTTCCTGCCCAGGGAAAACTTGCGCGAACGCCTTTGCCATCGAAATGTTGCGGAGGCGAACCCATGGCCACAAATCCAAACTACCCTCAAATTCCCCAGCGCAAGCCGGAAAAGCGCCCACCGGATGACCATGCAAAACTAGAGATTGTTAAAAAGGGAAAATTTCCCTGGCCACTGATTGCAATCCTCGTGGCTATAGCCATCCTTATAGCCTTGATCATCTGGCTGCCCTCCATTCCTCAGCGTACCCCAGCGCCCGCAGCCGCGCAGGTTCCCCAACAGCCAACCGCATCGCAAATCCAGCTCACGAACTTGAACATGGCCCCTGCCCCGGTTGGGTCAGCTCTATATATTTCCGGAGTTCTGCATAATCAGGGAACGACCGCAATAACAGGAGCACAAGTGAAAGCTGAATTTTTAGGAAGTAACGGACAGGTTTTAATAAGCCAGAGCAGACCGTTGGAACAAGTGACGGGGAACGCGAGCAATCGCGTAGAAAACTTTATCAATGCCCCGGTGCAGCCGAATCAAGCGCGTCCATTCCGCATTTACTTCGATAATTTGCCGCAAGGCTGGAACCACCAAATGCCGCAAATAACAGTGACGACGGTGACGGGAACAACGCCGAGCTAGCGCGCCCGCCACAGAAAATCACTCCGTACTGGCAGCGCGATCCACCCGATGCGCCAATTGGATGAGCTTCGGCAATACATCGCCCATGCCTCCGGAGGCAGGCTGACCAAAGGCGAAATAGAGCTTGCTGTAAAGGGAGTGCAACTCGTCGTAAGTTTTTTGCGCAGATTTATCCGGTTCGTAAATTTTGTGGGCCGGACAGATTTTCTCCTGGGCCTCTTCGACGGTTTTGAACGTTCCCGCCGCCAAAAACGCGAAAATGGCCGATCCCAGGCTTACTACGCTTTTTGCGGGAACTAACACTGGCCGACCGAGAACGTTGGCATAGACGCGGTTGAGAACGTCATTCTTCTGCGGGATGCCGCCAGCGTTGATAACCCGTTTAATATCCACGTCATGCTCGGCCATGCGGTCAAGAATCACCCGCGTGTGGAATGCGGTGCCTTCAATTGCGGCAAAAAGTTCGTCTTTGGCGGTGCTCTGCAAGTTCCATCCCAGCGTTATGCCGCGCAGGTTCGGATTTACCAGAACTGTGCGGTCGCCATTGTCCCAGGTCATGCGGAGCAGGCCGGTTTGCCCGGCGCGGTACTCGTCGAGTCCCTGGCTTAGAGCTTCCACAGTGGTTCCCGCGCGAGTCGCAATGGCGTTGAAGATGTCGCCGACGGCGGAGAGTCCGGCCTCGATGCCCGTCCGGAGAGGATGCACACTTCCCTCCACTACGCCGCACACGCCAGGCACCAAATTTACCGAAGGCGTAATTCCAATAATGCATGTGGAAGTTCCCACGACATTGACCATGTCGTCTGTGCGGCAACCGGCGCCGATCGCGTCCCAGTGGGCATCGAAAGCGCCTACGGGGATGGGAATGCCTGCTTTCAGACCAAGCTCGGCTGCCCATTTCGGAGAAAGTTTCCCGGCAATCTGGTCGGAGGTGGCATATTCGCCGTCGAGCTTTTCGCGAACTCCTGCCAGCAGGGGGTCTACTTTGATGAGGAATTTTTCCGGGGGAAGTCCGCCCAGCTTGGCGTTCCAGAGCCACTTGTGACCCATGGCGCAAATGCTGCGCTTCACTTTTTTCGGATCGGTAATGCCGCACAGAGTTGCGGCCACCATGTCGCAATGCTCGAAGGCGGAAACGAACTCATTACGCTTTTCAGGATTGTGCCGCAGCCAGTGCAACAGCTTGGAAAATCCCCACTCCGAGGAATAAACGCCGCCGCACCATTCAATGGCTTCCAGTTTTTCACGGCGCGCGGCTTCGGTGATCTCGGCGGCTTCGCCCTTGGCGCGATGATCGCACCACAAATAATATTCGCCGAGCGGCTGCATGTCCTTTCCCACAGGAATTACGGAGGAACCGGTAGTATCGAGAGCGATCGCTTCGACATGATCACCGGAGATGCCGGCTTTCTTTACGGCATCGCGCGTGGCCGCCGCCAGCGCGCGCATGTGGTCGTCGTGGGATTGCGTCGCGTATTCGGGATCTTCGCGCTTGCGGTGTAATGGATACTCTGCTACGGCGGACGCGAGCATGCCGCGTTCGCTATCCACCAACGAAACACGGACGCTTAATGTACCGAAATCCACACCGGCAACGATGGCCATTTATGCAACTCCCACAGGCCCTTCATGCCAATGCATGTCCCAACCCAGATAGCGGGAGGCGGCTTCATGGACGGAGGCCGCTACCGTGGACAAATTCGCCGCCACGTGGTGCTCGAACCCATTCGCACAGATATAGTGCAACAGCCGCTGCATGTTAGGAATTTCCACGACGCCAGCGCCGCCGAATGTATTGAGGGGATCATCGGTGAAGCGGCCCTGACCGACGTAGCCGCGGATTTTCCCGGCGGTGTCGTCGGTGGAGAAGCGGGCAAAACTCATCTTTTCCGGTTTAATCAGGCCAACGCAGGTGCCGAAGGTGTTGTCCTTGCCGACGGTGCCAGCAATGATTTCCTGGAAGTCCATTTTTACGGAGCGGAAGAAATGCTTCGGAAGATTCGAGCAGTGGAAGCAAACGGCTTTGTTGGGATCGCTTCCGTAATTATTGTTCCAGTCGAGCAGCGCCGAAGGCGTTTGCGATGCAAGTTGCAGCGCGTGCATGCCGAGCACGCCGCAGATATCTACTTCGCAGGCGCTCGAGAGAAGTTCATTGCTCATCATGCTCATGATGGTGCAGGGCACCACACCAAGATTTTCTTCAATGGAAGTCCAGCACTGGACCGCACTGATCTTAACTTCCGTCGCCGCCATCCATTGGTCCACGACAGCGCCTAGCTTCGCCATCTTCATCAAAGCCGGAGCGGGCACATTGGCGGAATCCACATAACTCTTGATCTTTGCCAGTTTGGCCTGGGCGTGTTCGTCGGCATCCTGCATGCGCTCAATGCGGCCCAAGACTTCAGAAAGATCGAGCGTCTCTATCGAAATCCCATTGGCTTCTAAAATCTTTTCGCTGTAACGGACGGTATTGAAGGCCGTTGGACGCGCTCCGATGGCGCCAACGCGCAGATTGCGGAATCCATTGACAACGCGGCAAACTCCCGCAAACCATTCCAAATCTTTGGCGAATTCCGGAGAATCGGGTGCTTCGGTGTGCAGCGTGGTAATCGAGTAAGGAATGCCGTATTGCCGCAGGTTGTTGCACGCGGACATCTTTCCGCAAAAACTGTCGCGGCGGAAGGCGATTGTCATCTTTTTCGGATCATCGGGTGTGGCCTGAATCAGCACGGGCACACGTAAATCAGCCAGACGCAGGGTGTCTGCAATTGCCCGTTCTTCGCCGAAATTCGGCAGCGTAACGATGATGCCGTCAATTCGCTCGCGGTTCTTCTTGAACAGCTCCGCGCAGCGACGCGA
>JAICKN010000018.1 GCA_025927855.1 Terriglobales bacterium | reverse complement strand
GAGTGAATTGAATGTTCCAGTCTGGGGTACGGAATTTACGCTGGCGTACGTAGAAGACAAGCTGGATGAGCACGGCCTGCTCGATGACGCGGAATTGAACGAAATGCGCCCGGGCGACAGCTTCAAGATTGGGCCGTTCACGGTACATCCCATCCAAGTGACGCATAGCCTCGTGGATTGCGTGGCGCTGGCGATTCACACGCCGCTCGGGGTCATCATTCATACCGGCGACTTCAAAGTGGACCCAACGCCCACCGATAACCGCCTGTTCGATCTGCACGCGTTCGCGGAGTACGGCAAAACCGGAGTGCTGGCGCTTCTACAAGACTCAACCAACGTGGAGCGGCGCGGCTACACTCCCAGCGAGCGCGCGGTACGGCGCAAATTTGATGAGGTGTTTGCCCAAACCGAGCAGCGGTTATTTATCTCGTGCTTTTCTTCCTCTATTCATCGCATCAAGCTGGCGGTCGAAATGGCGTGGGAGCATGGCCGCAAACTCGCTTTTATTGGCCGCTCCATGAACAGTTCGGCGGAGATTGCCGAAGACCTGGGGTACATCGAAATTCCGGAGGGGCTGCTCATCCATCCGGGCGAGGTAAAGAATTTTCCCGCCAATAAAGTTTGTGTGCTTATCAGCGGCACTCAGGGTGAGCCGATGTCAGCGCTCTCCCGGGCGGCGGTGGAGAACCACAAACACGCCAAAATTGAAAAGGGCGACACGGTTGTGCTCTCCTCGCGCATTATTCCGGGGAATGAGAAGCCGATTTACCGCGTGATTGATCACCTGTTCCGGCGCGAGGCGCACGTGATTTATGACGACGGGTCCTCGCCGCCCATCCATGTGAGCGGCCATGCCAGCCAGGAAGAGCTCAAGCTCATTATTAACCTCACCAAGCCGCGCTATTTTATTCCGGTGCATGGAGAGTACCGGCAGCTCAAGCTGCACGCGGAACTGGCGGCATCCATGCATGGCTCGGTGGGAAATATTATGCTCATCGAGAGTGGCGACATTCTGGAATTCGACGAGCTGGGGGCGCGCAAAGTGGGACGTGTGAACGTGGGCCGCGTCTGCATTGATTCCGGCTCGCGCACGGACGTGGTGGAAGATTTAATTATCAAAGACCGCCGCCACTTGAGCGAAGATGGAATCGTGCTGCCCATCATCGCGATCAACAAACTTTCCGGAAGGGTCGAAGCCTCGCCTGAAATCGTAACTCGCGGGTTTAATCCGGGAGAAGATGGCTTGATGACCGGAGCGAGGCACATCGTGACCCAGACGCTCGAACAATCGAGCGAAGAAGAGAAAGCTGACTACGGCGTGATTAAGGAAAAAATCCGCGCGGATTTGAAGCGTTATATCTCCAAGCAGACGCAGAAACGTCCGCTGATTATGCCCGTGATTTTGGAGATATGAGCATAGTGGATAGTCCCAAGTATCAATTCTCGGCACCGTAGTAAAGGTCTTCCAGATCCTTCTGGACTCGGGCCGAAACCGCGGCCATATCTTTCAGAGTGAGCCCCGCCGTGGGGACCGGAGCTCCGGCGCGCATCGCAAGCGGCCGGCACTTAATGTGATAAGTGTTCATGGGTAACAGCTCATACGTTCCCACGAGCGCGATGGGGACGATCTCCACTTGCGCCTTAATCGCCAGAAAAAAAGCCCCTGGCGAAAATGGTTTGATTTCGCCATCGGGAGTACGTCCGCCTTCGGGAAAGATCACCAATGGCCTTCCGGATTTAAGGTACTTCAATGCTGTGCGGATCGCGCCTGCCGAGCGGGAGGGCTGCTGCTGATTAATGCAGATTTGGCCGGAGCGTTTGAGGTGCCAACCGATGATCGGATAAGAAAGCAGCTCGCTCTTGAACAGAATGCGGAAGGGGAAGTCAAGGCTTGCGTAGAGGATGGGAATATCAAGAGCTGAGGCGTGATTTACTGCATAAACTTTCGGCTTGGTAGGATCAATCTTTTCAAGGCCGGTAATCTTCAACGGAGAAAAAATGGACTTCGTGATGAATTTCGACCAGGCGCGCGCAAACCAGTGCAAACGTCTCCCATCGCGATCGAAAAATCCGAATGGGATGGAAGCAATGCCGAAAACCAAAGTGTAAAACCACAGCAGAAGATCAAGAAAGAAATAGGACCTAAGCCGGCTGAGGAAATTGTGCCGGCCGGCAAAAGTATCTTTCTGCGGATTTGAAGAGCCGCGCAGACACTCAGGTCGTGGTTTTTCCGCAACCGAAAATTGGTCCGCCATGCTCACACGCTCACGCCCAGAGCGCGCATTGCTTCCCCCACAACATAAATGGAGCCGGTAACAACAATGGTCCCATTCGGACCGGCAAGCATTTTTGCGCAGCTGAGGGCATCGGCCACGTCCGCAGCATCTTCGATGTCTGTTGCAATCCTGCTGGCCGCTTCACGAATGTCCGCCGGGGTGGCCGAACGGGGGTTCTCTGCCTGGGTCGCAACCACATGGGCCGCCATAGGAAAAAGGATTTCTGCAATTTCGCGGACAGCTTTGTCTTGCATTGCGCCAAATACAAATGTGAGCGGCCTCTCTTCATAGAGTGCGGAAAGCGTGGAGCGCAATGCCCACGCTCCGGCGGGATTATGCGCCACGTCAAAAATAATCTCCGCGCTGCTTTTCGCCGCCGGAAGAACGTGGAAGCGCCCCGGCCAGCGCGTGTTCCGTACTCCCACTTCAATGCTCCTGGAGGTAATGGGAAAGCCTTGCCTGCTTAATTCTTCCGCCGCCGCAATCGCCAGCGCAACATTTCTTAGTTGATGACGGCCGATGAGCGGCGTCTCCACTGTGATTTCATCTCCCATTACCTGCAATGGATAACGATACGAGGGCGACGCTGCATTCGATACCAGATAATTGTCGCTTCCCGGGCTCACCGGGGGCACATAGGGAACGGCGCTCACAGCGTGGGATCCCAATTCGAGAACGGCGTTGCCGATTACATCGTTGACCTCGCGCTGTTGCGGCAGCAATACAGCGACTCCATTGGCGCGGAGAATTCCGGCTTTTTCCCGGGCAATTTCCGCGACCGTGTTTCCGAGAAATTTCTGGTGATCGAGAGAAATATCCGTAATGACGCTCACGCGAGGCTCAATTACGTTGGTGGCATCGAGCCTGCCGCCCATGCCTACTTCGAGCACGGCGATGTCTGTTTTTTTTCGCGAGAAATATTCGAATGCCATGGCAGTGAGCATCTCAAAAAAACTGGGATGCCATGGCAGCTCTCCTTCCGTCACCAACCGCTCGGCGGTGCGGTCTACCATGTCGTGCAACAGGGCAAAATCATTGTCTGCAATCGCTGCCCCATTGATGCGAATGCGCTCGTTGATGCGCACCAGATGAGGTGACGTGTAAAGCCCGGTACGCAGCCCGGAAGCCTGAAGGATGGACGCCAGCGTTGCCGCGGTTGAGCCTTTGCCGTTCGTGCCCGCGATGAGCACTCCGGGAACACGCCGCTCGGGATGCTCCAGCGCATTCAGCAGCACACGCATGTATTTCAAATCGAATTTATGCGAGGCCGTATGGGCCAGTTCATGACCCAGGGCGTACATGCGCGCCACTGCGTTTTCGTAGGACATAACGTTACGGGACCACCTCGGCTGAAAGCGCCAGACGCTGCTCAAAGAAATTTTCCACCTGCCCCAAAATTTCAGGGGCTGTCTTCGCGTCGTAAATGGCCTTGCGCAGGGCCGCGCCGCCGGGCACCCCATGGGTGAACCACGACGCGAATTGCTTCATCTTCCCCGGCGCATCCGGCAGCTCTTCTTCAATGAGCATGCGGAAATATGTGCGGATCATCTCGTAGCGGTCCATCTCCGAAGGTTGAGTGTAAGGCGGCGGTGTGGGATGGCCCGAAGCCCCGTCCTCATGTTTTATCCATGCGTTGTATTGCTCAATCTGCCGGAATATCCAGGGATTCGATGGGGCCATGCGCCCGATCATTACGCCATCGCATCCGGTGCGGGCCACCACTGCGCAGGCATCTTCAGGAGAGCGAATGTCGCCGTTGCCAATGACCGGAATACTCACGGCATCCTTGATTGCCGCAATCCACTCCCAACGCGCCGTGCCGCTGTAGCCCTGCTCGCGGGTGCGCGCGTGCAGCGCGACCGCGCACAAACCGCAGTCCTCGGCCATCTTGGCCAATTCCACGCAAACAACTTCGCTGTCATTCCATCCAATGCGGAACTTTACCGTGAAAGGAATTTTCACCGCCGCCCGCACCGCCTCGAAAATTCGCCGGATCCTCGGCAGGTCGCGGAGCAATCCTGAGCCGCCATTGCATTTCACCACTTTCTTCGCCGGGCAGCCCAGATTCAAGTCCACGAGATCAAAGCCCAAATCTTCCACAATGCGCGCCGCGTCCGCCATCACCTGCGGATCGCTGCCAAAAAGCTGCGCCGAGATGGGATGCTCGTCCTCGTAAAAATGCAAGTACCGCTTGGCCTTTTTGTCCTTAGCACGCAAAACGCCATCGGCCGAGGTGAACTCGGTCATAATCAGCCCACACCCGCCGAGATTGCGGATGAACCGCCGAAAGACAGTGTCGGTCACGCCCGCCATGGGCGCGAGCACCGTAGCCGGAGCAATGGTCACACTGCCGATTTGCAGAGAGACGGGAACCGGGAGTTGCCCAGGTAGTCGGGATCTGCCACTTTCGCTCCCGCCCGCACCGCCTCCGAGCGTGAGCGAAGATTCGCTTGCGCTTTCCGTGGCGGCATTGTCCCAGAATTTCCTCATAGCAGTATTTTACTTGGGCAAGGCAAAACAGAGAAAACCGCTCCTAAATAACGGATACAAATGAAATTGCCGAGGACCGTTGAACACGTTGTGACCAAAGAGCCATGGTACACCGCAACTTTAGGAGGCTTAAAGCATCCAAACAGATAGCATTTTCAAGGAACCAAAGAACTTAACGACTAGCGCGGTAGTAGAAAATCCGCAATCCGATTTACACTATCGCAGGCTTACTAACAGGAGTATTCAATGGCTAAAGCGACATTTGCCGCTGGCTGCTTTTGGGGGGTTGAATTGACCTTCCGCCAGCTTCCCGGAGTGCTCTCCACGCGCGTGGGTTACACGGGAGGGGACTTTGCCAACCCTACCTATCAGGATGTTTGCACCGATCGTACCGGTCATGCGGAAGCGGTAGAGGTCGAGTTCGATCCCGCGAAGGTTTCTTATGAAAAGCTGCTGGACGTGTTCTGGGAAAATCATGACCCCACACAACTGAACCGCCAGGGCCCGGACGTCGGCACACAATACCGGTCCGCCATTTTCTACCATTCGCCCGAGCAGGCTGCCGAGGCGCGGGCTTCTAAAGAGCAAGTAGAGAGGGCGCACCGCTTCAGCAAACCAGTTGTGACCCAGATTCTTCCCGCGGCAGAATTTTTTCAGGCGGAGGATTATCACCAGCAGTATTTGGAAAAACG
The DNA here is from genome assembly GCA_025927855.1 of Terriglobales bacterium. Classification (GTDB taxonomy): domain Bacteria; phylum Acidobacteriota; class Terriglobia; order Terriglobales; family Acidobacteriaceae; genus JAICKN01. The sequence continues at coordinate 19,767 of JAICKN010000018.1, read as the reverse complement.
CGGTCTGGCAAGCTGCCACATCAAAACATAGCCTTTACGAGGCGGTCTCTTCCACCCTCGCGGGCACTGGCGGTTTCTTCGGCGCGAAGTACAGGAACAGAAAAAATCCAACAATATAAAATGGCGCGACTTCGGCAAGCGTATACCCCATTACCCGCAGAACAAAGCCCAGCAGCGCGATTGCCTCGCTGAAGGCATAAATCACGATATAAGCGCCGCGCCACAAATTAAGGGCCGAAGCCGGGGTGGGAACATCCGCCAGGGCGGTGGTTGCTTTTCTGCCCAGAAAGCGGCGGACCATGAAGCTGCCGACCACCATGGCAATTGCGATTGCCGTTAGGGTGAAAAAGAAAATCCTGCCGGGCAAAACCCGGGCTGGAATGAGATACTCGCCCAACAAGACATACGCGCCGATGCTGATCAGCATCACCACGCGCACAATCTGCAAGCTGCGAAAGGTCGAGTCCATGGCGCAGTCCTCCAATCCGCGCTGCGATGCGCGGATGAAATTTTCCTCGCCGGACCAGCTTCTAACGCAGACTTTGCAACTTTGGCGCTATGCCCGCACAGGCTGGGGATTCGCCTTCGCCGTCAGAAGCTGCCGCAAGACATACTGCAAAATACCACCATTTGCGTAGTATTGTGCCTCCTGCGGCGTATCTATACGAACAAGAGCAGTAAACTGGCGGGTATTTCCGTTGGCCGTTAAGCGCACATTGACCCTGCTGCCCGAGGCAAATTTTGCGGCGATCTGGCGGATGCCGGAAATTTCATAGACCTCTTCGCCTGTGAGCTTCAGCGATTCGGCATTCTCTCCCGGCAAAAACTGCAAAGGCAGAATGCCCATGCCAACCAGGTTCGAGCGATGTATGCGTTCATAGCTCTCGGCGATGACCGCATGTACTCCCAGGAGCAGCGGCCCCTTGGCGGCCCAATCGCGCGACGATCCTGAGCCGTATTCCTTGCCCGCGATAATCAGCAACGGGACTTTCTCCGCAATGTACTTCTCCGAGGCATCGAAGATCGTCATTTCGGCGCCATCGGGCAAGTGGCGCGTAAATCCACCTTCAAGGGTGGGAACCATTTTGTTCCGCAAACGCACATTGGCGAAGGTCCCGCGCACCATCACTTCATGGTTGCCCCGGCGGGAACCGTAGGAATTGAAGTCCGCGGGCTTCACTCCATGCGCCTGCAAATACTTCCCTGCCGGGCTGTCTTTCTTAATCGAGCCTGCGGGAGAAATATGGTCGGTGGTAACGCTATCGCCCAATACCGCCAACACCCGCGCATTCTTTATGTCTTCAACCGCCCCGGGCTTAAGGCCCATGCCGTCGAAATAAGGCGCTTGCCGTATGTAAGTTGAGTCGTTCTCCCATGCGTAAGTTCCGCCTTTGGGCACAGGCAATCCGCGCCAGCGCTCGTCGCCCTGGTAAACCTCGCTGTAGCTGCGGCGGAACATCTCCGATGAAATTGATTTCTGGATCATCTGATTGACTTCGCTCTGCGTGGGCCAAATATCGGCAAGATACACGGCCCTGCCATCTTTGCCTTTGCCGACTGGATCTTTACGCAAATCAAGATCCACCCGGCCGGCGAGCGCAAAGGCGACGACCAGCGGCGGCGACATCAAATAATTCGCGCGTACCTCGGAATTTATGCGGCCCTCAAAATTGCGGTTGCCGGAAAGCACCGACGCAACTACCAAATCTTTCTCATCAATTGCCTGCGAAACCTCCACCGGCAGCGGACCGGAGTTGCCGATGCACGTGGTGCAGCCATACCCGACCAGGTGAAACTTCAGCTTCTCCAACTCGGGCAGCAGTCCGGCTTTCTCGAGATAATCCTTTACAACTTTTGACCCGGGAGCAAGCGATGTCTTCACCCATGGGGGAACGCTCAGGCCCTTCTCCGCCGCCTTTTTGGCCAGCAGCCCGGCCGCAATCAACACGGACGGATTCGAGGTGTTCGTGCAACTCGTGATTGCCGCGATTACCACGCTGCCATGGCGCAACGCGCTCTTCACATCCTGCGGCACGTGTTCCTCAATGCGGTGGTTCTCTACGCCAACGGCGGTAGGATTGCCGCCCTCCTGCTCCCAGCGGTCCACCTGCTTCGGCGCGCTGCCGGAAGGAGCATTACCCGAAGCTATCGGCGTGGACGCATTTACCTTGGCTGAAGATTTGGGTTTGATCAGGGAAGGCAGAGACTCTTTGAACGAGGCTCCTGCCTGCGACAGCGCTACTCGATCTTGCGGACGCTTCGGGCCGGCGATGCTCGGTTCCACGCTGGCCAGGTCGAGGGTAAGCAATTCCGAGTATTCCGCTTCCCGCGTGTTCGCATCGTGGAACATTCCCTGCTCGCGGCAATAAGCCTCCACCAGCGCAATTTGTTCTTCGCTGCGCCCGGTAAGCCGCAAATAGTTCAAGCTTTCCTGGTCCACCGGAAAAATGCCGCAGGTCGCACCATATTCGGGCGACATATTGCCGATCGTGGCGCGGTCCGCCAGCGGAAGATCACGCAGGCCGGGGCCGAAATATTCCACAAATTTTCCAACCACACCATGCTTGCGGAGCATTTCCGTGATGGTCAATACCAAGTCCGTGGCCGTCGCGCCCTCCCGCAGGCGACCGGTGAGTCTTACCCCGACAACGAGCGGAATGAGCATTGAAACCGGCTGGCCCAGCATGGCGGCTTCGGCCTCGATTCCGCCCACGCCCCAACCCAAAACGCCAAGGCCGTTAATCATTGTCGTGTGCGAATCCGTGCCCACCAAAGTATCGGGATAGGCCGTGCGCTTGCCGTTCGACTCATTCACAAAAACCACCCGCGCCAAGTATTCCAGATTCACCTGGTGCACAATGCCGGTGTCTGGCGGCACAATCGCCATGTTGCGGAACGCGGTTTGTCCCCAGCGCAGGAAGGCGTACCGCTCTTTATTGCGCTGAAATTCGAGTTCCGCGTTTAGCTGAAAAGCCTGCGGGGTGCCGAACTCATCCACTTGCACGGAGTGGTCGATGACCAGTTCTGCGGGTTGCAGCGGGTTGATCAGCGCCGGGTCGCCGCCCAGCTTCTGCATTGCATCGCGCATGGCGGCCAAATCTACCACCGCCGGCACACCCGTAAAGTCCTGCATGAGAACACGGCTGGGCGTGAAGGCGATTTCCTTTTCCGGCTTGGAGTTGCGGTTCCATGCGGCCAGCGCGCGGATGTCCTCGGACTTTACATTCCTGCCATCTTCGGTGCGCAGTAAATTTTCCAGCAGAATCCGCAGCGAATAAGGCAAATGCTTCGTCGAAATTCCTTGCTGGTCGAGCGCATCCAAGCGGTAGATTTCATATTCCTTGTTGCCAATTTTAAGGACGGAGCGGCTGTTGAAGCTGTTCATTGAATGATTGCCTTCCTAAGTGGTAGCCGGCCATCCAGACGAACGCATCGCCTGGAATTCGGACCATCACTTCAAGCGTAGCAAAGTTCGCCTGGCGCTTTCTGCAAATCGAGAAAACTGCGTTTGGCTTGATCGGCGTTCCGAATGCTTTCCTTACTAGTTTAACCTTTTGTGTTTTCTCTGTACCCGGATAATTTCTCTTCCACCCGCAAGATGGCGGAGAGAGCGCAAAGCTGGCCGCACTTGTTGCTTTTTAACTCGCGCCTCTTGAAAGGCGCAACCGTGCTTCTGCCAGGGAGTAATCATCCGCCCGTTCCGTAACTTGTCCGAAGGGACACTCACCGACGTGACGCAGACGATATCGCAATTCGCCCATAACATTCCTCATACCTACACAGCAAGGCGCAAGAGCCGGGTATGGGGCCTGGCAAAACGCCAGTTATGGACACATCGCGTTGCATCCTTAAATTTGCCGCAGCTTTCGCGTTCGCGATCCTGCCGCTTGCCTGTTTCGGCTCTTCCACCATAACCATTAAGCCGGTCACCACCCTGTCGGCATTGACGGGCAACAACACCAGCGCCGCCAACAGCTTTATAAGCCAGACCAATGGGAATGAGGGCGCTGCAAACATCAGCAAGGCGGACATTCACACATTGCTCTATCCCGGCGCCCCAACCAAGATATACGCACACCTTATGCTTTGGTTTGGCGGCACAGGTCACATGAACGTGGGTTACAGTTCCACCAGTGCCGCCCAAATCAAGCGCCAAATTGACGACATGGTGAGCCGCGGAATCAATGGCGTCATCCTTGATTGGTATGGGCCGGGCAATGCGGAAGATCAAGCGGCGCAGCTCGTCATGGCCGAGGCAGAAGCCCATCCGGGTTTCACCTTTGCCATCATGGTGGATAAAGGCGCAATCAGCAAAAGCTCATGCACCACCTGCACCGCGCAGCAGATTCTGATCCAGCAACTGCAATATGTGGAACAGGAATATTTTCCTTCTCCTGCTTACATGAGAATCAATGGCAGGCCTGTAGTCACAAATTTTGATCTGGATGTTCACTACTCCATTGATTGGAACGCGCTCCAGGCAGCCGTATCCAGTAACCCGGTCTTTATATTTCAAAATAACTCCGGCTTTAGCCATCTTCTAAGTGGAGGAAGTTATTCCTGGGTCATGCCAACCGCGTCCAACTTTGGCATGAGCTACTTGAACAGCTTTTACGTGGCTGGACTGCTGTTGCCGAATTTAGAAACCGTAGGCTCTGCCTACAAGGGCTTCAATGACACGTTAGCATCCTGGGGCACGGGCCGCGTAATGGCGCAGCAATGCGGGCAAACCTGGTTGCAGACATTTTCAGCGATCAACAATCTCTATAACGCAGCCAACCCGCTTTCTGCGTTGCAGCTTGTCACCTGGAACGACTACGAGGAAGGCACCGAGATCGAATCGGGCATTGATAATTGTCTTTCCATGAATGCGCAAATGGCTGGCAGCTCCCTGCAATGGAGCGTAAGCGGAAATGAAAATACGGTAGACCATTACACCGCCTACATCAGCTCAGATGGGCAAAATCTCATGCCTCTTACGGACTTGGCGGTGGGAATCCACAATCTCGATTTGTGCAGCTATTCGCTGCCCACTGGTCACTACACGATCTATGTTCAGGCTATGGGGAGGGCGGGTTTTACAAATCAAATGTCCGGCGCTGTCGCTTACGCTCCACAATGCGCATCCGGGGCTCCGGTTTCTACATCCCCCACGGGGATCACAATGGCGGCATCGCCGCAATCTTTGACTATCTCCCGTGGAGACTCAGCGAATATTCAAGTAACAGTCAGCCCGTCGAATGGGGCTTTCACCGGACAGGTTTCGCTTTCGTGCGCCAACCTGTCGTCGGATCTATCGTGTTCGTTTTCGCCGTCCACTATCATTCCGAACTCGACTGGCGCAAAATCCACGCTCACGATTTCGCCGACATCGCTGTCATCGGCAATCAAGCCAGATAGGAGCCGAGGCCGTGAAAACGGCCCCCCCTTGTACTTTGCCTTCTATTTCGGAAGCATAGGGATGGTGTGGGCTGGAGCGCTCAACAAAAAGCAGCTGCGCAGAATTTTCCTGTTATGCGGCATCTGCGGCGGCATCTTGCTGCTCAGCTCATGCGGCGGAGGCACAGCGAGCCCCTCAGCGCCAAACGCAGCGCAAAGCTCCAGCAAGACCTACACGGTCACACTGAACGCTTCGTCTGGATCAGCCCAGACTTCGGCCACGATGACTTTGACTGTGCAATGAAAGTCATCGAAGCCGTGCTGTTGATGTCTTACTCTCCGTAAGTTCCCGTGGCCGGTTTAGGCTCAGAGACGCGGGAGCGCACTTTATCGCCGAAGTCCTGCACCTTATTGGCGAGATTGCTGCGTGTTTCCTCGCCGCTGGCGGGCGCGAGCAATAACCCAACACCTACGCCAATTCCCACGCCAAGAAGAATAGAGGCTACGGTCCCGAGCACGTGATGGTCTTCGCCTCGAATTACATCGGTGGCGCGGCTTACCCGGTCGGCAGCCGTGTTGTAGGTGTCACGCGCTTTTTCGCTTACATCGTCATATTGATCAGAAATACGGTCGCGCAATGAGTCAATCAAATATAGTCCGGTTCCCAGTAAAACGTTGCCCAGCACCTTTTCTTTACGAAGTTTCATGATAGAAGGCCTCCTTAAGCTCCATTGCCAATATGAAGATGCGGGAAATGTGACAACCGTTGGCGGGCATTTTGCACAAAACACCAGCCCCATCTGCAACTAGCACCTTGGTATAGCTGGAGCCCGCTTTCGAAAACATCTTCTCGTATCAGCGCACATCTGGACAAAAACCCTCTCCGCACACACAAAACTCAGGCTGTTTTTTCCTCTCCCAGCAAGTCTTCCTTTGCCGCATCTATGGCGCTTTCGGTAGCTTTCTTGGCGATTTCAGCCGCAGCCTCGCTGGCCTTTTCTTTGTTGGCATCGGCGAATTGCGCCGCCTTTTTGCGAGGCAACTCTTTCCAGTCCTGAAGCTTGGCTGCCAGGCGTTCGCGCGTCTGCTCTCCCTGCGCCGGAGCGAACAAAATCCCGGAGGCAACTCCGATTGCGAGTCCCAATAAAAATTTCGACATAATGGGCCTTTCCTCTTGAATATTTTGCTTGCGATCCACAGCTTGGATGCAGGGAAGACAAAGAGTGTGCGCGCGGTGGGTGGTTGCCGATAGGGCGCGAATCAGAGCAGGTTCATAAACAAAAGGCGCAAGTGTTCAAAACTTGCGCCCTCAACGTAATCGTGTAGCGGACCCGCTAGCGCCTGATGCCGGGTTTGGCAGCATCGGTGCCGGTGGGCATGGTTGTGACCCGCCCGCCCTGCGCTGCGCCTTGTGCAGCGGCCTGACTGGCAGGAACAGGGACTGTACCGGCCGGTATTAACCCCAAGCTCCGGCGCACTTCGCCTTCGAGCTTGGTCAAAGTGTCTTTATTTTCTTTCAGGAATGTGCGCGCATTCTCGCGGCCCTGCCCAATGCGTTCGGTTTTGTAACTGAACCAGGAGCCGGATTTCTCCACTATATTCTGGTTCACCGCCAAATCCAGGAGGTCGCCTTCGCGCGAGATGCCTTCCCCGTACAAAATGTCGAACTCAGCCTCGCGGAAGGGAGCGGCAACTTTGTTTTTTACCACCTTGACCTTGGTGCGCGATCCGGTGATTACATCGCCATCCTTGATCGCCGCAATACGCCGGATATCCACGCGAACAGAAGAGTAGAATTTAAGCGCACGGCCGCCGGTAGTCGTTTCAGGATTGCCGAACATGACCCTAATCTTTTCCCGGATTTGATTGATGAAGATCAGGCAGGTGCGTGATTTGGAGACCGTCCCGGTCAATTTGCGCAGGGCCTGCGACATAAGGCGCGCCTGCAATCCCATGTGGCTGTCGCCCATTTCCCCATCGAGTTCAGCCTTGGGCACGAGAGCGGCGACCGAATCCACTACCAGAACATCAATCGCCCCCGAACGCACGAGCGCTTCGGTAATTTCCAGGGCTTGTTCGCCGTAATCAGGCTGCGAGACGAGGAGATTATCTACATCTACTCCAAGCTTTTTGGCATAACCAGGATCAAGCGCGTGCTCGGCATCCACAAACGCGGCCATGCCGCCGCTTTTTTGCGCCTCTGCCACCACCTGCAAAGCAATGGTGGTCTTGCCGGAAGACTCCGGCCCAAAAATTTCAATCACACGGCCGCGCGGAAATCCCCCCACACCCAACGCCGCGTCGAAAGAGATGGCCCCAGTAGAAATAACCGAGATGGGGACCACGGCCTCTTTCGAACCAAGCCGCATAATGGAACCTTTACCGAATTGCTTTTCTATTTGGGAAAATGCCAGGTCAATTGCCTTGCTGCGTTCATCAGCCATATAAGTGCGGTCTCCTTTATGCAATACTACGATGACGGCGGATTATATACCGAACTTATAAGCGAATAAAAAGCGAATTGCAATAAGATTTCAACAGAAGTTCCGAATTGGGCAAATTTATTTGATATTTTGGCCGGTTCCGCAAAACTCTATCGCGTCCCTTAAAGGAACCGGCACTTAGAGCGTCCAATTTGGAATCGCCTCCTAAGCGCTCCCCTACGATTTCGGTTAAAGCCAAAGGCAGACGAATTACTATAAATCCGCAGTTGGAATTCTCTGCGGTTCCACCGCGGAATTCCAGCTCACATCGGCATGTTAGCCGTCAGGGACGGAGTCCCTGCTCCCGTGGATGCCCCGGTTGCCCTGCCGGGGCATTTTAATCAGCTCAAAATCCGCAATACCCGCTGTCCCCATTACGAACGCAAATTTGAGGCCGGAACGTGCTACAATCAGCGCGTTTCATCTTTGATCCTGCATCCAGCGGAATCCCCACTCTTACATACAGGGATATAGCTCTTGGCCCAAGACCCATCGAAGACCGCGACCATCACCTATGCCGATGCCGGCGTAGATATAGACCGCGCCAACCGCACAAAAAAGCGGATTAAGTACCTTGCCCATAAGACATTTACCAAAGGCGTGCTGAGCGAAATTGGCGGCTTCGGCGGCTTGTTTTCTGTAGATAAAAAATACCTGGATCCGGTGCTGGTTTCGAGCGTGGACGGGGTAGGAACAAAGCTGAAGATCGCTTTTGAAATGAATTTGCATCAGACGGTGGGGGCCGACCTGGTAAATCATTGTGTAAATGATATTGCCGTGCAGGGCGCTGCGCCGTTGTTTTTTATGGATTATCTGGCAACGGGGAAACTCGAACCAGAGATCGCCGAAAAAATCATTGAAGGTCTGGCATCGGCGTGCAAGCACAATGGATGCGCCCTGATCGGCGGCGAAACGGCGGAGATGCCGGGCTTTTATCCCGATGGAGAATATGACCTCGCCGGTTTCATTGTAGGAGTGGTGGAGCGGGACAAAATCATCACCGGCGCATCCGTGGAAGCTGGCGATGTAGTGCTTGGGCTGCCTTCAAATGGACTTCATACCAACGGATATTCTCTTGCCCGCAAGCTTCTGTTTGAAGTAGGACACTACACCCTCGACACTTATGTGAACGAAATTAAAGGCAAGGTTGGAAACGAATTGCTCCGCACGCACAAAAGCTACTGGCCGGTCATACGGAAGTTGGTGGCGGCGGAGTGTGTTTCTGCCATGGCGCACATTACAGGGGGCGGCATTACGGAAAACCTGCCGCGCGTTCTTCCCAAGGGAACGGCGGGCGTAATTGAGATCGGCTCCTGGCCCGTGTTGCCAATTTTTGAGCACCTGCAGGAACTGGGCAATGTTCCCCAGGACGAAATGCTTCGCACCTTCAATATGGGAGTTGGCATGTTGCTGGTTATTCCGGGCAAGAAATTCAAAAAAGCTCAGGGCGTACTGGAACGTGCCGGAGAAAAGGCCTATACCGTGGGAAGAATTGTTAAGGGTGATCGCAAAGTGATGTACACCTGAGGGTTCGAAGCTCAGGCCATTCCATCCTGCCTTCCCATATCTCACCCCATGCGCTACGCAAGGCGGTAGAAGCTCAAAGCCGAATCTCCCTGTTCGAGTTTGCGAAACCGGCCAAGCCTTCCAAAGTGGTCCCCCGGATCGAACTTCTTCTCGTGCTCCGCTATGACAACGGATTGATCTTTGAGCAGGGGCGATGAAGCCACCTGTTCAAGGGTCTCCCGGTAAGCCTGTTGGGCGCGGTAAGGCGGATCAAGAAAAATGAAATCTGCGGCAACTTGCAAAAGCGCAAGCCTCCGCAGTGTTGACAAGACATCCGCGCGGTGCAGTTCAAACCCCTTTTGGATCTTCAAGCCTGCCAGATTTTTTGCAATCAAATCAGCCGCCGCCGAACGCTCCACGAAATGCACCATGCCTGCGCCCCGGCTGAGCGCTTCAATTCCAACCGCGCCCGTACCTGCGAAAAGATCGAGCCATATTGTCTTTTCTAGCTTATCGGGATCACCGCCGCACAGCACGTTGAAAAGGGTCTCCCGCAGGCGGTCCGATGTTGGACGGATATCCATTCCCGGCATGGAGCGCAACATCCGGCTGCGATATTTCCCCGCAATTACACGCATAATCAATAAAATACAAAATTTGTGCCGGACCACGCTCAACCAGCACTTTCGCAAGTGCGCGCGAAGCCGTTCCCAGCGTCTAAACTATATCGGGGTAAGTGCCGTAAAATAAAACCAGCCACTATAGTTATTGAAAATGCGAAATTGGTCCATACCGGCGGGCAGAGTATTCGGGGTTGATCTCCGTGTTCACCTCACATTTTTGTTTTTGCTGTTTTTTGTGTGGCTGAACGAGGCCACGCCCCACGGAACTCTGGAGCATCCCGAACGGGGAATAGCTTTAGTGGGAATTATTTTTGTTTGTGTCGTCCTGCATGAACTGGGCCATGCGCTGGTAGGGATCCATGCGGGAATTCCCATTAAAGCTGTGATCCTGATGCCGATTGGCGGGGTCAGCCTGCTTGATGAGACGCAGGACACGGCCGCCGCGGGCGCGAATGTCCGCCGGCGTGATATTCGCATTGCTCTGGCTGGCCCATTCACAAGTCTGCTGATTGCCTTTGTCGCGGGAAGCATATTGGCTGCAGCCGCGCCGGAGATAAAACTCTGGGCGCAACCCTATGTGCATTCCAGCAACCTGCCAAGAAGTTTCGTGTGGTGCAATGTGGCCCTTGCATTGATCAATCTTCTTCCAGCCTATCCTCTGGATGGCGGACGCGTATTGCGGACCTTCTTCAGCCGCCGCATGGACCCGGTGCGGGCCACGCGCAGGGCGGTTTCCATCGGCCAGACCCTGGCTACGGTGTTCATGCTGGCCGGCCTGTTGCAATATTTTGAAGCCGGGGCCAGCCCGGGCGGCGCATGGCTGGCTATGGTCGGATTTTTCTTGCTCCTGGCGGCACAGCTCGAAGAGCGCTCCGTGGTATTTCATTCCGTGCTGGAGACGGTGAAACTTGAGGAAGTCATGCTGACCGACTTCACGACTCTCTCCCCGGCGGACACTCTGGAAGATGCGCTGGAAAAAGCCGTTCACTGCCTGCAGGATGACTTCCCGGTGATTCGCGGGGGCGACATGGTCGGCGTGATCTCCAAGCAGAAAATTCTGCGGGCCTTGCGGTCCGAGGGAAACGGCTACGTGCAATCGGTAATGAACAAAATTTTTGAAGTCGCCCAGCGGAAGGAATCCCTGGCGTCTGCTTTCCGAAAGCTCAATTCGCGCAACCTGAGCATTATTCCTGTAGTAGAAGACCAGCGACTAGTGGGAATTGTGACCGTGCAAAACCTCATGCACTCAATGTCATTGCTGGCCGAAAGCCGCAAATCGCGCCAGTCATCTCTGGATACGCCAGACTTCTGACGCGAAAACCATCTTATCAGCCCCGGTGCACACGAAAGAGCCTGGTAGTCCTTCGCTTTCCCGAGGCTATTTATGATTTAGCCGACTTCTTCGCTCCAACCCTCCAGCGTCTTTTTGACGAAGGCCATGAACTGGTCGGCCACCGCGCCGTCTATGAGGCGGTGATCGTAGCCCAGCGTAAGGTGGACAACCGAACGGATGGCTATGGAATCGGTGCCGTCTTTGTCGGTGACAACGACAGGCGCCTTCATAATTCCGCCGACGCCCATGATGGCGGAGTTGGGCTGGTTGATGATGGGCAGGCCAAACACCGCTCCGAATTGACCGGGATTGGTGATGGTGAACGTAGAGCCTTCCACGTCTTCCGGCTTGAGCTTTTTGCCGCGGGAGCGTTCGCCCAAGTCTGTAATTCCGCGCTGCAATCCCAGAAAGTTCAATTCACCCGCATTTTTGAGGACGGGGACGATCAATCCCCAGTCCAGCGCGACGGCGATGCCAACGTTGATATTGCGGTGGTAGCGGATATTGTCGCCTTCGAGCGACGCATTCACGATGGGGAATTGCTGCAACGCGATAATAGCTGCCCGCACAAAAAACGGCATAAAGGTCAGGCGTGCGCCGTGGCGTTGCTCAAAAGCAGACTTCAGTTTGTTGCGCAAATTCACAATGCGCGTGATGTCCACTTCAAACATGCAGTGGACGTGCGCGCTAGTACGGCGCGACTCGACCATGTGCTTGGCAATGAGCTGCCGCATGCGCGTCATGGGAACAAGATCGCCGGGAATGGGTGCGGGGGCAGAAGGGGCAGCGGGAACAGCAGCAGGTTTTGCGGCACCGGGCGCGCTTTTTTGAGCGCCACCTTTTTCAATGAAATCAAGAATGTCCTGCTTGGTGATGCGGCCGCCGAGTCCGGACCCGGGCACTTGCGAGAGGTCAACGCTATTTTCGCGCGCGATTTTGCGCACCAGCGGCGATGAGCGCTCGCCTCCGTCTTCTTCTGAGCCTGGTTCCTGCGCCGGGGCGGACGCAGCGGCTTTCTTCTCTGGCGCGGCAGGCGGGGCCGGAGCGGCCGATTTTGCCGGAGCGGAGGCGGCGCTGCCATCCGTTGAAATTACCCCGACAACCGTATTGACCTGTACGGTATTGCCTTCGGCGACTTTAATCTCTTTCAAAACGCCGGAGGCAGGAGCGGGAATTTCCGCGTCTACTTTGTCGGTAGAAATCTCAAACAGCGGCTCATCGCGTTGTACTTTGTCGCCGGGTTTCTTTAGCCACTTGGTAATGGTGCCTTCAAAGATGGATTCTCCCATCTGCGGCATGATGATATCGGTCGCCATGGTTCCTTCCTCGCGGCCTCCCCTGGAGTGCACGGAGCGCGAACAAAATATTATATATTCCGCGGGACGCTCAGGGGTTGGTGGCGCGGGAAAGCCGGTTCTTCACCGGCCTGCGGACCTGTCGTCCCCTGGACAAAGTTATTTCTGGATCTGGTCTTTGGCGAGCCTTACTTTTGCCGATTCCAGTTTCTTTTGCAGCTTGGCTACAGCTTCCGTATCCACTTCCGGAGCAACGGTGCGGTTCCATTCATGCAAGGCGTGCTCCCAATGCGTCACGGCCTGCTTCAGGCGGCCAGTCTTCTGGTAAAGATCGCCAAGGTGTTCCTGCACGGTGGGATCGTCTCCCATCTCGTGTTGCGTGGCCTTGACCAGGTTTTCTTCCGCAAGGTCATACTTGCCTAGCTTGAAGTAGGCCCAGCCCAGGGAATCGAGATAAGCGCCGTTCGCAGGTTCAAGCTGCACGGCTTTCTTCACGTAGTCCAAAGCTTCATTGAGCTGAACGCCATGGTCGGCCATCATGTAGCCGAGGTAATTCAACGTTCCCGCATTGGTGGGATCAGCCGATAGAATCTTGCGGAACACGGCCTCGGCCTGGTCGTATTTCTTCTGGCGCTCATAACTTGAGGCGCGGAGGAATTGAACGGCCTCTTTGTCCTCCGGCTTGACGGAAAGTTTCTCGGCCTGGTCCATCGCCTGTTCTGCATCGGGCCAACGCTTCATGCGGGTATACATCTGGGCCAGCGTCATATAGACGTCGCGGTCGTCGGGACTGGAATTGCCTTTCAGCAGCGACTTGACTTGCTCCAGAGCGGCATCGGGTTGTCCCATATCGGCCAGTTGGCTCGCGTAGAGCATCTTGAGACTGCGGTCCTTCGGTAATTTCTGGACGGCCTCTTTGGCGACGGCAGTGGCTTGCTGCCAATCCTTTTGCCCACGGTAGATGTCAACCAGTCCCCCGTAGCCGCGCTCCGCGCTGTCGTCTCCCAGGTCAAGCATCTTGCGGTAATATTCAATCGCCTGCGTATCGTTCCCCGCCTCGTGGTAAACCGTGGCCAAAAATTCCAGCCACGCGGAGCGTCGCGCTTTTCCATCCTGGGTATTGCTGTTGTCCGCTTTCTCGGATTTCTGCAGCAGGTCTTTCAAGATTTGAATGGCATCATCGTAACGTCCCTGGATGTTGTAGATGATTGCCGTTTCATACGGGACTTGAATCGCCTCGGGGACAATCGAACCGGCCTTGGTGAGCTCGTCCAGCGCCTGATCGTATTCTCCCTGCTTCCGGTAAATCTCCGCCATGCGCAGTAAAGTTTGCGCGTCTTCGGGATTGGAGTCCGCAATGATTTTGTATTGTTCGAGGGCGGCTTCCGTCTGCCCATCGTTCAGGAGGTTTTCCGCAAGGCCGCGGATGGCATCGAGATTGTCGCGGTCGAGCGCGATGGCGTGGCGATAGGAATCAATGGCCTTCTTATAGTCTTTTTGCTGCTCATAAACATAGCCGAGCGCCGAGTAAAGCTTGGCCGACTTGTTCGCATCCGGAATGGAGGTGAGCAGTTGGGTGGCGCGGGTATTGTCGCCCTCTTCGTTATAAAGAAATGCGAGCGCCGTGATGGCCTCTTCCGAATTTGGGTCGAGTTTTATCGCGGCCTGGAATTCCGCTTCTGCTTTGTGAAACTCATCTTGCAGGCGGTAAAGGCGGCCGAGCAGAAGATGGTCATCAGAATTGTTCGGCTGAATCGCCACGATTTGTTCGTACTGCTCAATGGCAAGCTTCAAAACACTTTGCGAACCCTCGCCGGCCTGCATATCTCCCATGGAGCGCAGGTAAATCCGGCCGAGTAATTTGTGGGCTTCGAGGTTCTTGGGATCTTTTTTCAGGATGTCCTGTGCCTCAAGCACGGCGTCGCGAATGCGCCCGGTCTTGGCGTAAAGTTCGGCCAGCGCGGCGGTCAGGTATTCGGACGATGGGTCGGCATCAATGGCGGCGTGGTATTCCTCAATGGCTTTGTTGGCCAGATCGCTGCGCCCATAGACGGCCATTTGCTCCTCGTACATATGAGCCAATGCGTAGTGGTAATAAGCGGCAGCTTTGTCAGGCTTGGCAGGAGGATTGTAGTGAGCAACGCCATCCGAGAGCGCCGGCTTTGAACTTCCATCAGGCTGTGCTGCAGCTGGCTGTTGGGCGAAAACGGCAGCGCAAAATGCCGCAAGGATAAAAAGCGGGTAAATACGTTTCATTGAAAACCTTCAGCTCCCGAGCCGTAAAAGTTTGATGCCGAACCGTACCGGGTGGGTGCTCTTTCATATTGTACCCTGCGGGTGAAGGGAACAGAGGCATGAGGCGTGGCAAGCGGCGGTGAGAAGAAAGTCAGTAGTTCAGGTACGAAGGAGTGTTTGAAAGATTGCTTGAGTTTTGCGTGGGCAGCCGTCCCACTCACTCGAAGGACGCCGCGTTTTACTTTTCTGGGGACATTGCCAAAATTCGCAGAAACAATTCAAAGCCCTGCATACAGCAACTACTGTATATCGAAGGGCCGGAGCATTCAGGCATTCTATCGTCTGAATGTTTTGGGCAATTGCGGTCCGTCGAGTGTTGGTCTTTCTTCCTGCTTGCCTAAACAATGAATCTCAGGTGTTCCCCAGCGCATTTACGGAGCAATGTGCTCAGGATGCGCCAGATGCGAATTTTGAAAGCATACAGCCCCGCGCAACAATTGCATCTCACGGGCGGCGATGAGTTCTGGTTTCCTTGTCTCCACTTGCCGGACGCGCGAAAACGGGGCCGGAATTCTATGGGTTTGAAAAAAATCCTTATCGTTGATGACCACGACATGGTGCGGAGTACGGTGCGTTCCCTGCTGAAACCGGGCGCCGGCTGGATTGTGTGTGGTGATGCCCGCGACGGCCTGGAGGCAATCGAAGAAACGAAAAGGTTACGTCCCGACCTGGTAGTGATGGATGTTTCCATGCCCCGCATGGATGGACTCGCTGCCACCCGGACAATCCGGCGGGATGTGCCGGAAACAAAAGTGATCATCATCAGCCAGAACGACCCGCGGCTGATGCAAAAAGAGGCGCAGAGCGCAGGCGCGGAAGGCTTTATAGAGAAATCCAGGATTGCGCGCAACCTTGTTCCCGCAATCGAAAGCCTTTTCCAGGGAAGAAAAATCAGCGAAGAGAAAGAAAAGAACCAGCTCGAGGTGAACGGCCAGGTATTTCCGCCTCCACCACCGGAGAAAAGAAAAACGCAGTTCAAGGGCGAAGGTCAGATGAGCGCCATCATGCGGACGACCGATTGGTCGAAAACGCCGCTTGGCCCTACTGACTCCTGGTCGCCGAGTTTATGCATGATGGTGAACTTCATGCTGGCAAACCGTTTTCCGCAACTGCTCTGGTGGGGCCCGGAATTCTGCTGTTTATATAACGACGCCTACATTCCGGTACTGGCGGACAAACATCCCCGCGCTATCGGGCGGCCGGTGATTGAAGTCTGGCAGGAGGTCTGGGACATTCTGCGGCCGTTGGTGGAAACGCCCTACCACGGCGGCCCTGCAACCTGGATGGAAGACATTGAACTCACGCTGCAGCGGCGGGGATTTCCGGAAGAAACGCATTTCACCATCGCCTACAGCCCTGTTCCCGATGAGTCTGTCGCATCTGGAATTGGCGGCGTGCTGGCCACCGTCCACGAAATTACCGCCAAGATTTTGGGCGAGCGGAGAATCATGATCTTGCGGGAGCTCGGCGCTCAATCCGCGGAATCGAAATCGGCGGAAGGGGCCTGCGCAAATGCGGCCCGCGTCCTTTCGCGCCATACGAAAGATGTTCCCTTTGCGCTGCTTTATCTTTTCGATTCGCAGGGGAATACAGAATTGGCAGGCGCCTCGGGAGTGTCCGGCGAAGATGTCAGCCTTCTAAAGGTAAACAATAGTTCAGACAGTGCGGAAATCTGGCCGGCTGCCAAAATAAAAGAGACGGAAAATATCGAGGTGATTGAAAACATCAACGATAAATTCCGGGTTCCTCCTGTAAGCGCGTGGCTCGATCCATTAAACACGGCAGCCGTCGTTCCGCTGCGTTCCAATCTGGCGCATCAATTGGCCGGATTCTTGATTGCGGGAATCAGCCCACGCTGCCAGTTCGACGAGAGCTACCGCAATTTCTTCGAGCTGATGTCCACGCAGATCGCGACCACCATTGCGAATGCCCGCTCTTATGACGAAGAGAGAAAACGCTCCGAAGCTCTGGCGGAAATTGACCGGGCTAAAACCGCGTTCTTCAGCAATGTGAGCCATGAATTCCGCACGCCGCTGACGCTGATGATGGGGCCTCTGGAAGACACGCTGGAGGACCCGGAGAAGCTTCCGCCAGAGGACCGCGAACGCTTGGAATTGGCGCACCGCAATTCGCTGCGCCTGCTCAAGCTGGTCAATACGCTGCTGGATTTCTCCCGGCTTGAAGCGGGCCGCATGCAGGCGAGTTATGAACCAACCGACCTGGCGAAATTTACCGCTGAGCTGGCCAGCGTCTTTCGTTCTGCGGTGGAGCGGGCCGGTTTGCGGCTGGTGATTGACTGTCCGCCCGTTGGGGAGCCGGTTTACGTAGACCGGGAAATGTGGGAAAAGATCGTCTTCAATCTCCTCTCCAACGCCTTGAAATTCACCTTTGAAGGCGAGATTGAAGTCTCGCTGCGAAAAGTTGGCCATGCGGTGGAATGTACGATACGCGACACCGGCATCGGCATTTCTCCCGAAGATATCCCGCACCTGTTCGAGCGCTTTTACCGCGTAAAAAACGCCCGGGGAAGGACATTTGAAGGCAGCGGCATTGGCCTTGCGCTGGTGCAGGAACTGGCCAAATTGCATGGGGGTTCAGCGCGCGTGAAGAGCCAGGCGGAGCTCGGCAGCACCTTCATGGTCACCATCCCGCTTGGCAAAGAACACCTGCCTGCCGATCGCATCGGCGCGGAACTGACAATGACCTCCACCGGAGTTCGCGGCGAAGCATTTGTGCAGGAGGCGCTGCGCTGGCTGCCGGGACGGCAAAATATTCCGGACGAAGCCGCGTCGGGGCCTCTGTTTGCCTCTGCGGGATTTTCCGCGTCTGCACCTTCCAAAGCAGAGCGCGCATGCGTTCTTTTGGCCGATGACAACGCCGATATGCGCGAGTACGTGCAGCGGCTGTTGAGCGAACAATACGAAGTCATCGCGGTGGGAGATGGCGAATCGGCCCTCCAGATTGCGCGGGAGCGCCATCCGGATTTGATCCTTACTGACGTTATGATGCCGCAGCTAGATGGCTTTGGCCTGTTGCAGGCCGTCCGGGCCAATGAGTCATTGAAATATGTGCCTGTGATAATGCTCTCCGCGCGCGCGGGAGAGGAGGCTCGCATTGATGGTATTTCTGCGGGCGCCGATGATTACCTGATCAAGCCATTTTCCGCCCGCGAACTGCTGGCGCGGGTCAGTGGGCAACTGGCGACCACGAAGATCCGCGTACAATCGGCGCAGTTGGAACGCAAGCTGCGCCTGGACGCGGAGATGCTGGCAGCCATCGTGACCTCGTCCGACGATGCCATCGTCAGCAAGAATCTCGACGGAATTATCACCACCTGGAACAAGAGCGCGGAGCGGATGTTCGGCTATGCGGCTGAGGAGGCCATTGGCCGGTCCATCACTATCATCATCCCGCCTGAACGCCTCAGCGAAGAAGCAGACATTATCTCCCGGCTGCGCCGGGGAGAACGGATAGACCACTTTCAAACTGTGCGGAGACGCAAGGATGGTTCTACTGTGGATGTCTCGCTCACCATCTCTCCCATTAGAGATGCCTCCGGAAAAGTCGTCGGGGCGTCCAAAGTGGCCCGCGACATCAGCCAGCAGAGCAGGGTTGAGAAAGCGTTGCGCGAAAGTGAAGAACGGTTGCGCGCGATTGTGGAGACTACGCCGGAATGCGTCAAGCTG
Source organism: Terriglobales bacterium (assembly GCA_025927855.1). GTDB lineage: Bacteria > Acidobacteriota > Terriglobia > Terriglobales > Acidobacteriaceae > JAICKN01. The sequence continues at coordinate 1,167 of JAICKN010000018.1, read as the reverse complement.
GTGGACCGTAATGGCACGTTGATCCATATGAATTCGTCCGGCCTGCAAATGATTGGCGCGTCAGGACTCGATACGGTAGTCGGGAAAAGTATTTACGGATTGATCGCGCCTGAGCACCGGGAAAAATTCCGCGAATTCAATGAGCGCGTTTGCGCAGGCGAGCATGGCGCTCTGGAGTTCGACATTATCGGCTTCAATGGAAAACGCCGGCACATGGAAACACACGCGGCCCCGCTGCGCAATCCGGATGGCGCCATCGTGCATTTGGGCGTGGCCCGTGACGTGACCGAGCGCAAGCGCACGGAAGATATATTGCGGCAGCATCAGGAGAATTTGGAAGCCGAGGTGCGCCTGCGCACCAGCGAACTGGAAGCGCGCAATACCGATGTTTTGCGGCAAACCGAACAGCTGCGGGAACTTTCCGGGCGCTTAATGCAGATGCAGGATGAAGAACGCCGCCGCATGGCGCGTGAACTCCACGATAGCGCCGGCCAGACGCTGACCATCCTGGGCATGAATTTGGCCCAGATTGTTCAGAAAACAGGGCGAAAGTCTCCCGAACTTGCCGCCGATGTGGAAAAGACCCAGGAACTGGTGCAGCAACTGCACCGCGAGATTCGCACCGCCTCCTACCTGCTCCATCCGCCGTTATTGGATGAAGCCGGACTTTCCTCGGCCCTCAGTTGGTACATACAAGGGCTGACCGAACGCAGCGATTTGGACATCCAGCTGCAAATTCCGGAGGAATTCGAGCGCCTTCCGCGCGACCTTGAATTGGCGGTTTTCCGGATCGTGCAGGAGTGCCTGACCAACGTCCATCGCCATTCAACCAGCAAAACGGCCGCAATCCGGATTTCCCGCGAAGCGGATGTGGTCACAGTGGAAGTCGAAGACAATGGCAAAGGCATGTCCCCCGAGCGGCTGCTGGAAATTCAATCCAAAGGCTCGGGAGTGGGAATCCGTGGCATGCGGGAACGCCTGCGCCAGTTTGGCGGAAGCTTGAATATTTTCTCCGATGAATCCGGCACCCGCATTCTGGTGATGTTTCCGGTTTCTGAAGCTCCAGCAAAGGAAAAAGTGAGCGAGGATCCGCTGGAAGCACTCAGCTAAGATCGATGAGAATCCATCGGAGCGCACGGGGATTTCCTTTCGCGCCCTGCCGATTTT
>JAICKN010000290.1 GCA_025927855.1 Terriglobales bacterium | reverse complement strand
CGATGTGATCTTCGAGGAATTCAAAGGCACGGGCAACTCGGAAATTATTCTGGAACGCAAGCTGGTGGATAAGCGCACCTTCCCGGCCATTGATATTCAGCGCTCAGGCACGCGTAAAGAAGAATTGCTGATTCCAAAGGAAGACCTGACGCGGATATGGGTTTTGCGAAAAGTGTTGAACCCGCTCTCGCCAGTGGAAGCGATGGAATTGCTGATTGATAAGTTGAGCAAGACCAAAGCGAATGGAGAGTTCTTGTCGAATATGAGCGCGCTGTAAGTCCGGCAGAAGCTTCTAGGCTGAAAATCAAGATAAAAGGAATGAATTTTCCGCCTTTTTAGCTGTGACTCACTCCCTGGTCCATCACATACAGCTTGCCGGGGCCTGCCGTCTGAACGTTGTTCTTTTCAAATGCTTCCTTGATGCGGCGGCGTAGCTCGCGGCTTACGGGATATTGCTTTGTGGGGCGCGTTTTGACCAGCATCAAATATTCGGCTTCGCCATTGCCGATGCGGTCAATTCCCGGCACCTGAATATCACTGACAATGTCGTTCGCATACGCCGGATCGTGACGAACGTCCTCGCCGACTTTTTGCAATAAGCCCACAATTTTTTCGCTCGATTCGTTGTAGGCAACGACGACGTGCAATGAGAGTTGGGACCAGTCGCGAGTGGTGTTGGAAACAATCTGAATGGCGCTGTTGGGGACGGTGTGCACCGTTCCATCGTCATCGCGCAGGACAGTGTGGCGCAGGCTCATGGCTTCCACGACGCCCTTTACTCCGGCGATGCGGACGGTATCGCCGATATCGTACTGGTTCTCCAGCAGGATAAAAAAGCCGTTGATGAAGTCATGCACGAGGGTCTGCGCGCCGAAACCGATGGCCAGGCCTGCGATCCCGGCGCTGGCCAGGAGCGGGCCGAGGTTCAGTCCAAGAAAAGACAAAACTTCCAGGGCCGCAACAAAGACAATTACGAAGATGCCGACGCTGGTAATGACACTGGCGAGCGTCCGCACCTGCTGGGCGCGCACTCCGGTAGGAAGCTTGCGCGTTTGTATGGCCGCGACTTTTTTGGTGACCAATCGGAGAATGCGGATCAATATGAAAGATGCGATGATGACCAGAACAATTTTCGGCGCCTGATGACGGATAAATTCGAGACTGTCTGCGCGCCAGCCATGTAAAAGAGAAAGGAAGTCCCATTTTTCCGGCGCGGGAGGATTTGCCAGGAGGTAGGCCATCGCAAACCAAGATTATAGCAATGACCGCGAGCGGGGCCGCTCAGGCGGGCATCTATAATAAATATATTCCGCCGCCTGAGGTTACAAGTGCGAACCCATGTTGTATGCCTTTGCGCATTGATATTAGGATTTATTTTTTTTCTTCCTTCTACGACATTCAGCCAAGGGGAGCCATCCCAGCAGCCATCTTTCCCGTCCCAGCCGGCAACCACGCAATCCGGAGCCATGCAATCCGGGACAACGCCGACTGAAAGCGAGGAGCGGCATCGCATTATGGAAAAAATGCAGAAGATGGCCAACAAGAAGCGCGAGGCCGACCTGAAACGCGATACTGACCGTTTACTGCAACTGGCTACAGAACTTAAGGCTTCGGTGGACAAGAGCGATGAAAATATTCTGTCGCTGGATGTGATTAAAAAGGCAGACCAGATTGAAAAGCTGGCGCATAGCGTAAAGGAAAAGATGAAAGCGAATTAAGGTAAAAAGTTATCCAAGACCAACCAGAAAGCGTAAAGTTGAATCAAGTAAGGTGGTGCGGTCCTTGATCAAAGTTCTGGTGGCCTTATTGCTAGTGTGGATGCTGATCGTTGTCATCCTGCCGGCAGTAGACATTCCTAATACGGTTTTGCCGGAAGACGCCGGTAGTATTTCCCTGGCCTTGCTGTTTGGGATATGCGCTTTGGCAGGTCCTCCCTGCCAGATGTCTCTTGCAAGATTTACCAGCGGGAGAAAGCCGAGGTCCCGTCGCGATGATTGTAAAATGCCGGGCTTCACTTGTGTTCGCCTCTGCTGATTAAAACCGGCAGTTCTCCGCCTTTCCAACAGAAATCGATTGTGGTATCTGCTCCTTACGAGGGAAGGTGCCGTTTTCAATTCACGCGAAGGAGATCAATGAATCGCAAGCAAGTAGTGCAGGCATGGGGACGGATCCTCACTGGATACCAGCCCTTCCTTTCCGTCGAAATCACACGTGAGTGTCCGCTGCGCTGTCCCGGTTGTTACGCATACGAAGAAGCGCATTTAGGCGGCGCAGTCAATTTGCGCCAATTGACGGATTACAAAGGCGACAAATTGGTGAAGGAAGTGCTGGAACTGGTCGCGCGCGAGCGGTCCATGCATGTTTCCATTGTTGGCGGCGACCCCCTCGTCCGTTACCGCGAACTGCAGGAACTGTTGCCGAAACTTATCGAACAAGGCATTCATGTGCAACTTGTTACCAGCGCATTCCGCCCGCTTCCTTCGGAATGGGCGAGTTTGCCAAACCTCAACATTGTTGTGTCCATTGATGGATTGCAACCCGAGCACGATGCCCGCCGCAAACCAGCTACATACGACCGGATTTTGAACAACATCATGGGCCAGCGCGTGACCATCCACTGCACAGTCACGGCGCAACTGCTGCGTGAAGCGGATTATCTGGAGCGGTTTCTGCAATATTGGAGCTCGGTTCCTGAAGCAAAGCGCGTCTGGATCAGCATCTTTACCCCGCAGCGAGGCGCGGTGGCGGAAGAAATTCTTTCGCCCCCGCAATACAAATTTGTAGTGCAGGAACTGCTCAGGCTCCGGCCGCTTTATCCCAAACTCGACATGCGAGAAAATACGATCCGCCAGTTTCTCAATCCTCCTGCTTCGCCGCGAGACTGCATTTTTGCGCGCTCGACGCATTCCATCTCAGCGGACCTGAAGACCAACATCCAACCGTGCCAGTTTGGAGGCGATCCCGACTGTTCTAAATGCGGCTGCGTGGCTTCCATGGGCTTGGCCGATCTCGGCCACCACAAGTTGTTTAATCTCGTAGAACTGGGGAGTTTGTTGAAAGTCTCGGAAAAAGTAGGCAAGGTATTCGCCAATTCCCGGGCGGCATAACGGAATTTAGGTGGAAGCAAATCCGAATCACCGGGATACTCCGTAGAATGATCAATAATGCAGAGAAATCGAAAACGAGGGCTGACGGCGACGGGCGGCGATTTCTTCGCGAATTTGCTTGGTGTCTGGGACCGACCATGAAGAAAAGCAGATCAGCACAACGATATGGAATGTGCCTATATATAGAGAGTTAAAGAAGCAATAAATTGCCGTCTGCAAATTCCAAAAACCGCGTGATAAAAAGCAACGAAATTGCCGATTTAATTTACGCCGGACCATTGCCGCCCAAAATTACAATCAGCAGCAAGTGAGGAGCGATCCAAAGATATTTCCAAAT
>JAICKN010000054.1 GCA_025927855.1 Terriglobales bacterium | reverse complement strand
CTGAATTTGCCGGTGATTGGAATCGTCTCGCGTTTTGCCGCGCAAAAAGGCTTTGACCTGATTTCACAAATCATGGACAGACTGGCCCGCGAAGAGATGATTATGGTTGTGCTTGGATCGGGCGACAAGAGCTATCAGGACATGTTCCTGCGGCTCAGTAAGCAGTTCCCTCACAAGATTGCGGTAAAGATTGCTTACGATAATGCGCTTGCCCACAAAATTGAGGCAGGCAGCGACATGTTTCTGATGCCGTCGCGCTACGAGCCTTGCGGACTGAACCAGATCTACAGCCTGAAGTACGGGACTGTGCCCGTTGTGCGCGCAACCGGCGGCCTGGATGACACGATTGATCCGTGGGATGCGCGTTCAGGCAAAGGCACAGGTTTCAAGTTCAAGGACTATAAAGGCGAGGCGCTCTTGCTTACCATCAAAGAAGCGCTTCGTGCATTCCCCGATCAGACTTTATGGCAAACGCTCATGCGCAACGGCATGGCCAAAGATTTTTCCTGGAATACGTCCGCCAAAGAGTACGTCCGTATTTACGACAAAGCGCGGCAGGTGCGTTCCGAATCGGTATTCGCGGTTTGATCTAATTGCTACGAACCGTGCCGTTCAAATTGATTATGCCCGCTTGATGATAATGACGGTCTTGTCATCAATCATATCGGCTTGGCCAATCTGCTGGAGGTAGCTGTCTTTGCGCACGGCATAATCCAAAACCGCATTGCAAATATCCTTGGCAGGCTGGTGCTTATGCTCGCGCACAATCGCCTCAATCTGTAAGCGGTCCTGCTCATCGCTGCCGTCGTAAACTCCGTCCGTGTGCAGGAGCAGAAGATCGCCGGAGTTCATCAGCGTAATTTCCGCGACATCGGAGATCCCCATTTGGCGCTGGCGGACCTTTACGGAAACATACTTGTTGCGGTCGGGATGGTCCTCGGGAATTTCAAGACCAAGCGCGAGGAACTGCACCATCTGCTCTTTTTTGATTTCCATAAAACGGCCATATTCGGCGGAAAAGACCAGCGGCGGCAGATGGCCAAAGTTCACAAAACGGAAGCTGCCTTCCGGGCGGATTTCGCCATACAGCATCGTTGCGATCTCCTGCGAATTCTGTTCTGTGCCCCAGCCCAGAGCATTTCTGGCGGTCACCGATTGCGCCAGGCGCAAATTGATCGTCTCAAATAAGTCGGTCGTGGTCCGGCCATTGCGGTCAAGCTCCGAGAGCATGAAGGCGTGGAAGGTATCGTGAACGGTGGAGGCAATTTTGGCCGCGATAATTCCATGGCCTTGCGCATCTACCAGCAGAATTCCGGCGGTTGTGAAAAGCTCGTGCAGGTTTTCGGCAATGCGCAATTGCTCAGAACTCTTCGCCTTCCGGTATTCGATGGCGTCCTGCACCTTAAAACCGGGCCGCGATTCCAACCACTGCACATGCAAGTCTACTTCGTTCCGCGGACTCGAACCCGGAGGCGGCGGTTCCAGATATTTTTTGGCTAGCTTGTAAGCGCGCGCAATGCGGGCATCAATGTTATAGCGCTGTTGAAAATTGATGTACTCGAATAGGTCTCCGCCCACGCGGCCGGCAGGAATTGAATTTCCATACATCTCAATGCCGGCCAGTTGGGGGATTACACCCTCCACCGGCATCAGCCGCTTGCGAAGATATTCATCAATGGTGTTGCCCGGTGCGGACGTCGCCATAACCTGGAATGCTGCTATCCTTACTGGCCGCTTACGCTATTTTTACCAGCGCTGCCCGGGTTTATACGCGAAGGCCAAGGCTTTAGCGGAATGAATTTGTATGTGCAGTATAACTTCCCGCGATTAGCGCCGACAATGCGCAGCCTGATTGCCTTTCACGCGGTAAAATCCATAGCATTCTCTTATGGCGGCCGCCGGGAAAACCATCTTCCATGTAGATATGGACGCGTTCTTTGTTTCTGTAGAGGAATTGTTCGATCCTTCGCTCAAGAACAAGGCCGTGGTGGTAGGCGGACAGAAACATGAGCGCGGAGTGGTTTCAGCAGCATCGTACGAAGCCCGGAAGTTCGGCGTACACTCGGCCATGCCGCTGCGCACGGCGGCAAAACTCTGCCCGCATGCGCTGTTTGTGAACGGCCATCCTGACCGTTACCGGGAGTGCTCGGAAAAAGTCCATCGCGTGCTGAAGTCGTTTTCTCCGCAGGTCGAAATGGCCTCGATTGACGAGGCGTATCTGGATATGACCGGGACCGGCCGCCTGCACGGGCCGCCGCTGCGGGCGGCTCACGCCCTGCACGCAAAGATGAAAAGCGAGACCCAACTCAACTGCTCCGTAGGAATTGGCGCTTCCCGGCTGATTGCAAAAGTCTCCTCGGCAAAGGCCAAGCCCAATGGAGTGCTTTGGTGCGTTCCTGGAGAGGAAGTTAAATTTCTGGCGCCGCTGGATGTGCGTGATATCCCCGGCGTCGGCAAGGTCACGGAACAGCGCCTTCTTAATTTAGGGGTCCGCCACATCAGCGATTTGGCAAAATTTGATGAAGCGTTCCTCGAAGAGCATTTTGGGAAGTGGGGCCTGGCGCTCGCGGGCAAAGCCCGTGGCGAAGATGCCGGTGGATGGTTCGACAACGATGTAGGGGCCGACACTGCCGCAAAGTCCATTAGCCATGAGCACACTTACAACATAGACACGAATGATGTGGAACAGATTGAATCCACGCTGATGCGGCTTTCAGAAATGGTGGGGCGGCGTCTGCGCGACGCTGCATTGCATGCGCGCACCATCCAATTGAAGCTGCGCTACAAGGATTTCAGCACGATCACCCGCGCTCACACACTGGGCAGACCCACTCAGCTCGATATAGAAATCTTTGAAAATATCCGCCTGCTTTTTCGCAAGAACTGGCGGCGCGGTGAGCCGGTACGGCTGTTGGGCGTTCACGCATCTTCGTTCGACGTTGAGCCGGAACAAGGCGACTTGATTGGAGGCAGTCGCCGGGAAAAATGGCAGCAGGCATTGCAAGCTGTGGACCGCCTGCGCGATAAATATGGGGAATCGAGCGTTAATTTGGCAACAGGAATGAAGGGCGGGTTCCGCGAGCGAACCCATGAAAATCCCGCAGGACTGCCGGGAAAGCGCGGCGAAAACAAATAACGATGACCTTCTTGGGCGGCTTCTAATCAGCCCGATATTGCAGCCTAAAATGGCTTGCGCACGACAATTTCACTGTCGCGAATAAAAAACTGCGCCGAGCATTTTTGCGATCCGCAGATCACCGGCATCAGGCCCGCAATCTGCTTGCGCGTAATCAGGCCAAGCGTCCCGCAATTGGGACACGACAACACGGCCCAATAAGGGTCTTCTTTCTCGCCGATCTGTCCGGCATTTTCCAGCACAAAAATTGTGCCGGGATGCATCTGCTCCGGAATCCACTCGCTCAGAATGTCTAATTCTGCAATCATTGTGCCCCCAAGGAGAAACGGAGAAACGCTTTCTGCTTACGCCTTTTTACGTTGTGACAAAGACCCAATGCTCTTATCTGCCGTGCTCTTTTTTTTACCGCCGCGAATCACCGCGCGAACCTGGCGGACCGTATCACTAAGACAAATGGCCAGCATGGGCTGGCGGGAATTTTTGAGAATGTCCACAATCTGCTGTGGAGAGGTTTCCAAATACAACGTCTTGCCGTCGGTAAGCAGATGGTAGTCGGATGATCCGCGCACGGTTTCTGCCAGCCTGCGGCTGAATTCCTTTTGCAGAAAGCGGATGACTTTGCGGACGCGCTGCAGGGAGAATCCGCGCTGCCGCAGCTCGCAGATCACTGCCACCTCGCTCACGTCTTCAAAGGAATATAACCGCCGGTGACCTTCCCTCGCGGGAACGACGATGCCCCGCTCGTCCCACCATTGCAGCTGGCGCGGCGTGATTCCGGTCAGTGCCACTACCTCGCGAGATGTGAAGCGGTCCTGCATTGAGTGTCCCTGCATTAGCAACTGCATTTCGGCCAGATTTGTTTGAAACATTCCTAACGCCAAATGTTTGAAACATTGTAAGCGTGAGATGCGTGATGTCAATGCAAGATTTGATGGCGAGAGAGGTAACTACATGAATTACCAGGAGGCTCCAGAGGGGTTCCGAATGCGGCCCGGGATCTCCGTAAGCCTGGTCATTTAAGACGCTACGCGGCGGGGTGCAGCGGGCGGGACACTCTGTATTTTATTTCTGCTTTCCGGCAATGAATGGGTTTCCGCAACTGCATGCGCCGGCTCAACCGCATACGCTGGCTCGAAAGCATACCGGGGATCGGGAATGCTTGAGAGAGGGTCGCTGCAAGGGAAAGTCTCGGCAATGGTTTCATCGAGGGCGCGCTCGCGCCGTTCCTGTTCCAAAGAAGCCTCCTTGCGATGTCGCATAATGTTGCCGCTCGCCGCTGGATAAAGATTGCGCAAGCGTTTGGATGCCGAAACGGCAGCAGAAGAGACAAACCGGTTCATCATTTCGATTGCCGCAGCATCTCTGCTTTTCGATCGAATCATCCTCCCGCAGTGAACATCCCTGCTGCGGCTATGGGCATCTCTAAATCGGTTTGCTGAACAGGTCTCGATTGCGCCAACCGAGATTCCATAGTCAACCTTAAAAGAAGACTCCCGGAGACTCCCATGTTAAAGCTGGTGCGCGCCGCTGATGTTCTCCTTATTTTCTGCTTCCTGCTTTTATTGCCAGTTTTTTGCCATGCGCAGGAGTTCGGGCAAAACAAGGTGCGCTATCGGACCTTTGATTTCAAGGTGTTGAAGACCAAGCACTTCGATATTTATTACTATCCCGTGGAACAGGACTCAGTGGAGCAGGCTGCCCGCATGGCGGAACGTTGGTATGCGCGCCTCTCAAAACTCTTCCAGCATCAACTAAGCAGCCGCCAGCCCGTCATCCTGTACGCCAACCATCCGGATTTTCGTGGCACGACTGTAATCCCGGGCACAATCGGGGAAACCACAGGCGGCGTTACTGAAGGCCTGCGCCGGCGCGTGGTGCTTCCCATGGCTGGTTCTATGGCGGAAACCGATCACGTGCTGGGGCACGAACTCGTCCACGCTTTCCAATACGACATCACGACCAGGTACACCCGGGGATCCGGAATGCCCGGTGCGCTCCAGCTCCCGCTGTGGTTCATTGAAGGAATGGCGGAGTACCTTTCGGTTGGGCCGGTAGACAGCCAGACAGCCATGTGGATGCGGGATGCAGTGTTGCGCGATGACCTGCCCGATATCAAAAAACTCGACAATCCAAAATACTTTCCCTATCGCTACGGGCAGGCGCTTTGGGCTTATATCGGAGGCCGGTATGGCGATTCTGTCATTGGGGAAATACTGAAAGCCACCGGACCGGGCGGCAATATCAATGGTGCCTTCAAATCAGTGCTGCATATTTCTGAAGACGACCTTTCGCGCGATTGGAAGCGGTCGCTCGCCGAGCGGGACCATCCTGTGCTGCAGGCTGCTGTCCCCGCAGAAAAACAGGCCGCGCTGCTCGTAAAAGAAAAGAAGGAAGGCGGCCTGAACACCAGTCCATCCATCAGCCCCGACGGAAAATGGATGATGTTCTATTCCGAGCGGAGCCTGTTCGCCATCAATCTCTACCTGGCCAATGCAGAAACCGGGGAGATCAAGCGGGAGATCACAAAGACGGCCATTGATCCGCACTTTGACAGCTTTGAATTTGTGAATTCCGCTGGGGCATGGAGCGCCGATTCGCAGCGGTTTGCATTCGGCTCCATCCGCAGCGGCAAAGCGGAACTGGCCATCTATGATCTAAAACGAAATGATGTTGTGAAGCGGGTGCCGCTACCCGGCATTGGCGAGGTATTCAGCCCCTCCTGGTCGCCCGACAGCTCGCAGGTTGCTTTTTCCGCGATGAAAGGCGGCGTGACAGACCTGTTTACCGTGGACCTAAAATCCGGGACGGTCTCCCAGCTTACCGATGATCCTTATACGAATCTGGAACCGGCGTGGTCTCCTGATGGAAAAAGCATAGCATTCGTGACGGACCAGTTTACAAGTGATCTCAATGATCTTTCGTTCGGGCAGTACCGGCTGGCCATCATGGATGCGGCGAGCCGGCAGATTCGAGAGGTCAAAACGTTCGATTCTGGCAAGAACATCAATCCGCAATGGTCGGCAGATGGAAACAGTCTTTTCTTTATCTCCGACCGAGACGGTATTCCCAATATTTACCGCGTCTCGCTGGCGAGCGGGGACATCCGCCAGATTACGAACCAGCAAACCGGCGTGAGCGGGATCGCAAATCTGAGTCCAGCATTTTCCTTAGCTCCCGCTGGGAACCGGATGGTGTTCAGCGTATTTTCCAACAGCGGGTATAGCATTTACGCGCTGAACGGAGCGGACAAGCTGGCAGGCTCGTCGCCGGGAACAAAGATAACGCCTCTCTTTGCGGGCGTGCTTCCGCCGCGAGAAGGAGCAACCGGTGAAGTTGCTGCCGCTTTGCAGGATTCGCAAACTGGCCTGGCCCCTGTCAGCGCATTCACAACCACGAACTATCATCCCAGCCTGTCTCTCGATTATGTCGCGCCGCCCAGCTTCGGCGTAGGCATGAGCAACTTTGGCACATTGATCGGCGGCGGAACCGCGCTCTACTTCAGCGACCTGCTGGGATATCACAATCTGATGACGGCTTTTGAAACGAGCACCACGTCCCAGGCCAGCCACCTTTTGCGAAACCTCTCGGCCATTGGCGCTTACCAGAACCAAAAACACCGCTGGACATGGGGCGTAGTGGGCGGACAGGTCCCATTTCTGACCGGAAGTCTTGGGCAAAGCCTGGGAACCACCCCATCCGGGACGCCTGTTGTAGCCGACCAATCCATCACGCTATGGCAGATTGACCGGGAGGCCTCAGGTATTCTTGCCTATCCGTTTAACCGTGCGCAGCGCATTGAGTTCTCCGGTGGATACCAACAGATTGCATTCGCCGCCGAGGCCCAGACCACGGTGTTTTCTGCCATTGACGGATCGTTGCTGCTCGACCAAAAAGAAGACATCCCTGCCCCGGATTCGCTCAATCTTGCGGTGGGAAGCGCCGCGCTAGTCTATGACACTTCAATTTTTGGAGGCACCAGCCCGATTGTTGGCCAGCGCTACCGCCTGGAAGCCGGAGTTTCCGGCGGGAGCCTCGATTATTCGACTATTCTGCTGGACTACCGCAAATATGTGCGCCCCTTCAAGCACCTCACGCTTGCTGGAAGACTTTTACAATATGGCCGCTATGGCGGAGATGCCGAAGATAACCGCATTAACGATATTTTTGTCGGCTACCCTGCTCTTGTGCGGGGCTATGAACCTAACTCCTTCAGCCCGGCTGAATGCGGTCCGCCGACCCAAAGCGGCTGCCAAGTTTTCAACCAACTCTTTGGCAGCCGAATCGCGGTGGGTAATGCGGAAGCGCGTGTGCCGATACTGGGACCTCTGGGCGTCATCCCCAGCCGCGAGGTGCCCCCGGTGGAAATCGCTCCGTTTTACGATTTTGGAATAGCGTGGACTAGCGCCGATGTGGCAAGGGCGCGCGGAGTTGCGCGGAAGCCCGTCTCCAGCTATGGAGCATCCCTGCGGTTCAACATTTTGGGGTTTGCCATCGGACAGCTCAGCTATGTACGCCCCCAAGATCGTCCCCTGAAGAACCACGTTTGGGAATTTAGCTTCCTGCCAGGGTTTTAGGCGCTGTAAAGGAGTTTGCCGGGAAACGATCTGGATGAATGGGAAAGAGACTATTTCCGCCGCCGACGAAATGCACAATCTCCAGCTTGTCGCCTTCGGAGAGGTTCGTTTCCGCCCACAAATCCCGGCGGACGATCTCGCGATTTAGTTCCACCGCCACGCGGTCCTGCTTCATGCCAAGCTTTTCGATAAGAGCCGCAAGAGAAAAATTGCTATCAAAACTTTGTTCCTGACCATTTATGACTAGCTTCATGATGAATCTGTAGAGAGAGGACTTGGCGAGGCTACGCTTCTACCTTCTTCAGTTGAAATTTCCGGGTGGCGGTGCGGCCGGAATAGCTGGCCTGCACGAGGATGGAAGAATCCGGCAGCGCCGACTCCTCCATTTCCATCTTCATTTCTGCCGTGCCACCCGAATCAGTAAGTACCTGGGTATAAAACGGAGCGGCATCGGGACGTGCGAAACGCACCGTGAGCCGCGCGCCTTCCACGCCCGATCCGGATTCTGTGACCTTCAGGCGCATGACCAAATTTTTGTCGTTATGCACCGACCCGGCATTGACCAATTGCACGTCCAATTCTTTGATTGCTGCCAGGGCTTCGACATCTTTTTTGTCCAGCACGGAATCAAGTTTTCCATCCCGGATGGAATCGAGCACCATCCGGTGCTGATCACGGAGGATTTGCTCTTTCTGCTGGTCGGTAAAATCGGCGCTTTTGGCTTTTTCAGCGTAGGAAATGGCGCGCTTGCCAATGCAGCGGCCACGCACAAAAACCTGCGTTTGCAGCAAAAGTTCACTCTCGCGCGCTTCACTCTGCACGTGGTACACGGTATTTTCGTGCTTAATATCGGTATTGAAGCCAAAAATCATGCGATTTCGCTAACTGAGTTGTCACCGACTATTACAAAGCGCTTAAAATTCACATTCCCACAGAAACCACAACTTGACACTATCACAAGTGAAATCTAATCTAGAACGTTTCCAGTAATGTATTGCGCGAATTATATATAGCTCTCTTATGCCCGACAATTACTTCGCCCGTTACCTGCCCCTGCTGATCCATTTGGTCATTGTTGGGATCGTGGCGTGCGGAATGGTCCTGCTTTCCTGGCTCATCGGCTGGCGGCGGCCCACCCGGGCCAAAATGGCCCCCTATGAATGCGGCATGGCCCCCATTGGCGATGCCCGTGAGCGCTTTTCCGTGAAGTTTTACCTGGTCGCCATGCTGTTTATTCTCTTCGACGTAGAGGCCGTTTTCCTGTATCCATGGGCGATCATTCTGCGCGATCTAAAGATGTTCGGTTTTTGGGAGATGATCGTTTACATCGACATTGTTCTGGTGGGCTTCTTCTATATATGGAAGAAGGGCGTTCTGGACTGGGGTGAAGCCTCCATGAAAAGAGGTGGATTCTAATGGCACTGGCCCCCGCCGTTACGGATTTGGAACAGTTGAAGGACCATCCTGCAGTAGCGCCTCTGCTTGCCTGGAATAAATCCGCCGTCCAAGGCGTTAAGTATGACCGCGACGAGATGACGATTTACGTGGGCCGGGAGTTCATTCGTGATGCTTGCGCCCGGCTCCGGGATAATCCGGGTTGTCCTTTCAACTACCTATCCGATATTACCTGCGTGGATTGGTATCCGCAGGAACCCAGATTTGAAGTTATTTATCACCTCTTTTCCATCCCTAAAAGAGAGCGCGTAAGGCTGAAGGTGAAGCTGGGCAGCGAATCGCCGGTCTTGGAATCGGTCTTCAGCGTCTGGCCTTCGTGCAATTTCGCGGAACGCGAAGTTTTCGACCTTTTTGGAATCCGCTTCAACGGGCATCCATATCTGCGCCGCCTGCTGATGCCGGAAACCTGGGAAGGTCATCCTCTCCGCAAAGATTATCCGGTGGAGGGCTATCGGTAAAAAGCCGAGTTTTTTAAGCTGCTAAAATTTTCCTATGGCCCACCTGACTCCCACGCCCGCGCTCGAACCCGGTCAAGACAAAACCATGATCTTGAACATGGGGCCGCAGCACCCATCCACGCACGGCGTGTTGCGTGTCATCCTCGAGATTGACGGCGAAAATATTGTGCGGATCATGCCGGACATTGGCTACCTGCACACTGGGATCGAGAAGACCTGCGAGGCCAAGTTCTATCAGCAAGTCGTTCCGCTGACCGACCGGATTGATTACCTCTGCCCGCTTACCAACAATCTCTGCTATGTGCTGGCGGTAGAGAAGTTGCTTGGCCTGGAGATTCCGCCAAAAGCGCAGTGGATGCGCGTGCTGATGAACGAACTTACGCGCATTAATTCGCACCTGGTGTGGCTGGGCACGCACGCCATGGACATCGGCGCGATGACGGTATTTCTATACTGCTTCCGCGAGCGCGAAGACGTGCTGCGCCTGTTTGAAATGATCAGCGGCCAGCGCATGATGACTTCTTATTTCCGCGTGGGCGGCGTGGCGCTGGAGCCGCCGATTGGGTTCTTTGATAAAGTCCGCGCCTTTGCGAATCGCTTCCCCTCCCGTGTGGACGAGTACGAGAATCTGCTGACGGGAAACCCGATCTGGGTGATGCGTACGAAAGGCGTGGCAACAATCACTGCGGAAGACGCGATTGCGCTCGGCGCAAGCGGCCCAACACTTCGCGGAAGCGGCGTGGACATTGATCTTCGCCGCGACATGCCCTACACCGGCTACGAAAATTTCAAGTTCAAAGTACCCACGGCCAAAGAAGGCGATGTGTTCGCGCGTTATATGTGCCGCGTGGCTGAGCTGCGCGAGTCCATCAAGATCGTAGGTCAGGCGCTGGACGGTATGCCCGAAGGCCCAATCAAAGCGAACGCGCCCAAGGTTGTGCTTCCAGACCGCGAAAAAATGAAGACGGAGATGGAGGCCCTCATCTACCACTTCAAAATTGTGACCGAAGGCTTTGCGGTTCCCGAGGGCGAGGTTTACCAGGCAATTGAATCGCCGCGTGGAGAAATGGGCTATTACGTTGTGAGCGATGGCACGGCAAAGCCGTATCGCGTGCACATGCGCTCGGCGTGCATGGCCAACATGCAGCTTTTGCCGAAGATGTGCGAAGGCCGGTTGCTCGCGGACGTGGTCGCGGCGATCGGCAGTATTGATATTGTGTTGGGCGAGATCGACAGATAAACAAATTGTGTAATTTGGTAATCGGGTAATTTTGTAAATTTGACCGGAGGACAAATGCATGTCCACGGGGCCCGAAGAACTTAGAGAACGAACAAAGGCTTTTGCAATCCGAATTGTAAGGATGTACAGATCCTTGCCTCGTTCTCCCGATGCACGAGTGTTAGGGAAGCAGTTGTTAAGGTGTGGAACTTCCGTAGCAGCGAATTATCGAGCGGCATGTCGGGCACGTTCACGACAGGAATGGATTTCAAAGATTGGTATCGTAGTTGAAGAGGCCGACGAAACAATATTTTGGCTGGAAATGCTGCAAGACTGCGGCATAGTTACAGAGAAGAAATTAGCCGAGATATTAAAGGAATCGCATGAATTATGCGCTATCTTCACAGCGGCTCGGCGAACGGCAAAGCAATTGAATTGATTTTGAAATTACAAATTACCGATTGCCAAATTAGAAATGAAGTTCTCTGACAAATTCGAAAAGCGCTTCACGGAGATGCTAGCGCACTACCCGACCCCACGCTCCGTGCTGGTGCCGACGCTGCTCTACGCGCAGGATGAAGTTGGATATTTGTCGGATGAAGTCATTGCAGAATTGGCGAACCGCCTGAGCTTGACGGAACTCGACGTGCGTAACGTGATCAGCTACTACTCCATGCTGACCACCAAGCCTCGCGGCAAGTTCAATGTTCAGGTATGCACCAACATCGCCTGCATGCTGCGCGGCGGCGAAGAGTTGATGGAACACTGCGAGCAGAAATTAGGCATCGGCAATAAAGGAACAACAGCCGACGGCGTGTTTACGCTGGAAGAAGTCGAGTGCATTGGAGCTTGCAGTTGGGCCCCGGCGGTGCAGGTGAATTATGACTTTCATGAGAACCTGACGCCCGCAAAGCTGGACAAAGTTTTGGACGAGTGCAGGAAAAGAATTGGGTAATTTAGTAATTGGGTAATTTTGTAATTTGCGAACCTTGGCAGGTTTTTCAATTTACCAAATTCCACAATTACCAAATTACAAATTTAAAGAATGGCCGACTTGGTTTCCCATCCCGATGAGGTAAAGGTTGTCTCGAAGCGCTTTGGCCAAGGCGCGGTCAATATTGACCGCTACCTTGAACTCGACGGCTATAAAGCCGTGCAAAAGGCGCTGACCATGCAGCCGGACGAGATCATTAATCTCGTAAAAAATTCCGGACTGCGCGGGCGCGGCGGCGCCGGCTTCAACACGGGCCTCAAGTGGTCATTCGTTCCCAAGCAATCGGCAAAGCCCAAATATATTCTCTGCAATGGCGACGAAAGCGAACCCGGCACCTGCAAAGACCGCCTGATTTTCGAACATGATCCGCACGCGATCATTGAAGGCGTCATGATCGCTGGTCTGGCCGTGGGCGCGCAGACCGGATACATCTATGTGCGCGGCGAGTACCGCTATCTGCTGGAGATCGTGCAAAAAGCCATCGCCGACGCTTACGCCAAGGGCTTCCTCGGCAAAAACATCTTCGATAGCGGAAAGACTTTTGATATCTACTGGCACGGTGGCGCGGGCGCTTACGAAGTGGGCGAAGAATCTGCGCTCATGGAATCGCTCGAGGGCAAACGCGGCATTCCGCGCATCCGTCCTCCCTTCCCGGCTGTTGTCGGACTTTGGGGCGGACCGACGGTCATCAATAATGCCGAAACGCTGGCCAGCGTTCCGCATATTCTTCTGGGCGGCGCAGAGTGGTATGCGAATTTAGGATCGCCCAAAAACGGCGGCACGCGCCTGTTTTGTCTGAGTGGCAACTTAAACAAGCCCGGCGTCTATGAATTGCCGATGGGCTACAGCCTCAAAAAAATGATTTACGAAGTGGGCGGCGGCATTCCCAACGGACGAAAACTCAAGGGCGTAGTTCCCGGCGGATCAAGCGTCGCGATCCTCACGGCGGACGAAGTAAACGCCGACGTCGCCATGGATTTTGACGCCATGCTGAAAGCCGGTTCGATGCTCGGCTCAGGCGGCGTAGTCGTGCTCGACGATACGGCCTGCATCGTGAATTTCGCCTTGCGCACCATCAAGTTCTATAAGCATGAAAGCTGCGGATGGTGCATCCCGTGCCGCGAGGGTACGGACTGGCTTCAGAAGACTCTTATCCGCTTCCATTCCGGCGGCGGTGTGAAAAAAGACATTGATAATATGTACTACCTCGCCGAAAACATGCTGGGACGCACGTTCTGCCCGCTTGGCGATGCGGCCGCGATGCCGGTTATCGCGTTCGTGAAAAAGTTCCGGCAGGAATTTGAAGACCATTTGGATGGCAAGCCGTGCCCGTTTGCGAAACATAGCGGGGCACAGCAGTCGCCGGTAATGGCGTAAGAAGCATTTGGCAATTTTGTAATCGGTAATTTCTGAATTGAACCGCGGGGAAGAAAAGCCCGTGTGATCGTTCAAATTACCAAATTACAAATTACCCAATTACAAATTTATGGCTGATGTAAACATCACGGTTGACGGCAAAAAGGTCTCTGCTCCCGCGGGCACGCTGCTCATTGAAGCCTGCAAGACGGTGGGCATCGAGGTCCCGTCATTTTGTTACTACCCCAACCTCTCTCTTCAGGGCGCGTGCCGCATGTGCCTGGTGCGGATTGAAAAAATGCCCAAGCTGCAGACCGCCTGCACCACCGTGATTACCGAAGGCATGATCGTCTCGACCGACAGCCCCGAGATTCATCAGGCGCGCAAGAGCATGGTGGAGCTGGTGCTGGGGAACCATCCTCTGGATTGCCCGGTTTGCGACGCCGGCGGCGAGTGCGAACTGCAGGACATGACTTTCTCCTACGGCGCGGCGGAATCCAAATACATTGATCTGAAGAACCACCGCGACGAACAGCAATGGTCACCGGTAGTTTACTTCGACCGTCCGCGCTGCATTCTCTGTTACCGCTGCGTGCGCGTCTGCAACGAAGGCATGGACGTGGCTGCGCTGGGCATTCAGAACCGCGGCGTGAGTTCGATCATCGCGCCCAACATGGAAGACCACCTTGACTGCGAAGAGTGCGGCATGTGCATTGATATATGCCCGGTCGGCGCTCTTACCTCCGGCGCGTACCGCTACAAGACGCGCCCCTGGGAGATGAATCACGTAGGCACCACCTGCACGCATTGCGGCGACGGCTGCAAAACAACTTTGGGCGTCCGCCGTGATGATACCGGCATGCAGATCGTGCGCGGCGACAATCGCGACAAGAGCGGCATTAACGGCGACTTCCTCTGCATTAAAGGACGCTACGCTTTCGATTTTGCCAACCATGAAGACCGCCTCACCCAACCCCTGATCAAAAAGAATGGCCGCCTCACACCCTCCACATGGGAGGAAGCGTTCGAATTGATTGGTAAAAAGTTTTCCGAAGCCCAGAAAAGCGCGGGCGGGAAAGCCATCGGCATCATCGGATCAAACCGCACTTCGAACGAAGAGAATTATCTTCTGCAAAAGTTCGCGCGCGTGGTCCTCGGAACCAACAATATTGACCATCACCGCACGGCCGACTTCCCTGCGTTCGCGGCGGCGCTCGCGGGCAAAAACGCCACCGCCAGCATGCGCGATCTATACAATGCGCCCGCGATTCTTTTGATCGGCAACGATCCGACAGAAGAACATCCGCTCGTCGCCTGGCAGATCCGCAACAATGTACGCCTGCATCAGGCACGGTTGTACGTGATCAATTCCGAAGTGATTAAGCTGCACCGCCAGGCCGTGAGCTTTACCCAGGTCCCGGCTGGTTCCGAAGCTTCTGTCGCCTCATTCCTTTCAGGAAAAGATTCTGCCGCCGATGCGCTGCTCACCGGCAATGTAAGCCGCGAAGCGTGGGTTGGGCTGCGGAACAAACTGCGCGAAGAAAAGAACCTCGTCATCGTCTTCGGATCGGAAATCCGCGGCGCGGCCATTGCGTCTCTTGCGCAGTTCGGGTTGGAAATCGGCGCGAAGTTTATATGCCTCGGCGATTACGCGAATTCACGCGGCGCGGCAGACATGGGACTCTATCCCGATCTGCTTCCCGGGTATCAAGCCGTTAGCAACGGCAGCAAATTCCAGCAGGAGTGGGGCAACTTGCCTGCTGAAACCGGGCTTGATCAGCACCAAATGCTGGACGCCGCCGTTGCGGGCAGACTGAAAGCGCTTTACGTAGTCGGCAGCAATCCTGTCGGGCGTTACAGCATTGCGCCAACGTCGCTGTCGGCAAGTTTCGTCGTCGCGCAGGACATGTTCCTCACCGAAACCGCCGCTCTTGCCGATGTAGTACTGCCCGCGGCGAACGCCTACGAAAAATCCGGCACATTCACCAACACCAGCGGCGATCTGCAAATCCTTAAAAAAGCCGGCGAAGTGACCGGAACAAAAAGCGATTTCGAAATGATCGTGCGGATTGCCGACGCGATGGGATTTGATGTCCGCAAGCTGGTCCCGTTCGGAGCGGCGGGAACGCGCGCGGATATGGGCCAGTCGCGCGGAGCGCAATCGGGCGAAGCCGACCG
>JAICKN010000246.1 GCA_025927855.1 Terriglobales bacterium | reverse complement strand
CCCCAAGCGCCATCCACTGGCGTAGTGGCGCGCCAAAGATCGGTGTTGTGGTGCAGCACCCATCCTTTACTTTGGTAGTGCACGCGCGCGGTTTCAGATCCGGTAACCTCCAAATCGCGGATCAGACTCCACAGCGGTTCTTCCATCTCGGGAAGATCACCGCCGTCGGCCTGCCAGTAATTCATCTCCAGATTTATGTTTGTGGTCATCTTGCTGGCCCAGGCCGGGCGCAAGTCCTGGTTCCAAATTCCCTGAAGGTTGGCGGGCTGCCCGCCGGGCCGGGAGCATGAAATTAAAAGATAACGGCCAAACTCGAAGTAAAGGGCCAACAAGCTCGGGTCATCTCTCTGGCCGAAATTTTTTATACGCTCGTCGGTGCTCTCGGTAGAACGGTCTTCTCCCAGTCTCAGCTGGACCCGTGCAAACAAGTGCTGAAAATCGTCTACATGGCGCTTCCGCAATGATTCATAAGACCGAGTCGAGGCGCGCTGCACGTAGCCTTGGGCGATGCTGAGAGCATCTCCGCCGATGTCGTGATAGTTCTTGAAGCTGGTGGCATTGCTAAAAATGATGGTCACCGAATTTGAGTTGGAAATTTCCAATTGTCCATTGGCGGCGTGGACCGAGCCCCCTTGGGGCAAGACCTTCAATACCGCGGCGAACCGCATGCCCGGCTGGTCCCATGAGCCTGTCCAGGAAAACGGCGGGTTCTGCCTCGGCTGAATTTGACCTGTCAGTTGCAGGGTGTCCTCTGCAACGCTTTCTACCTGCGTCCCAGACTGGGGGGAATCCATGCCAACGCTGAAGGTGAGTTGGTGGGGTTGATCCGCCGTAATGCGAACCACAAGCGCCTGGTCTGGATAGGAAATAAACATTTCGCGGCGGAAGGTCACCACGCCGACTCTATATGTGGTCTCAGCAGTCGCATCATTCAAATGAAGTTCGCGGCTGTAATCAGCCGCTTGGCCGTGACCGGCAAAATGCAGCCGCAAATCGCAAAAAGGTTGATATGGCATGAGCAGCTTCGGCTTGCCCATAATGTCTGCCGAAAGCTTTTCCGCCTCGCCTACCTTGCCCGCGAAAATTAATTGCCGAATCTCGCTGAGGTGGGAGTACGCATCCGGGTTCGTGTAGTCATGCGGCCCGCCGCCCCAAAGCGTGCTCTCATTAATTTGCAGCCGTTCGTCTTCCGTCCCGCCAAATACCATGGCGCCGATACGGCCATTGCCGAGGGGCAATGCTTCCGTCCACTTTGTGGCCGGCCGATTGTAGGTAAGCTTATAGCCGGAGTCAGAAGCGGCGGCCAACCCACTTAAGAGAGCGACGCCTGCCAGAACCAGCACGAATCGCAGTACCAAACGCAGCTTTCGTTGAAGCAATTTGCCTCCCGTCTTTCTTAGCAATATGAGCTTCGTTACGAACAGGGCGATGTAGATATCCCTCGTCCTATTGAACGACATTGATGATCTTCGAATCAGGTGCAGTCCATGCCCGCGCGCCCGTATGCGTCAGTTGATGCTTTTTGTCATTCCAGTGCAGCCTGGTGATGGAACTCTCGCCTTTTTCGTAAGAATAAGTAACTCCATCGTCTGAGAACATCGTGAAGTCGCCATCTTTGCCAGGGTAGATGCGCACAGATTCAATGGCCTGCGGCTGGTGAGTACTTAATACCGGAGAACCCAACGGTACGATGGAACCGGCCCGGACAAAGAGAGGAATTGTATCAATCGGCGCGGAAACGGTAATGGTTTCACCTCCCTTGAGCCGTTCATTTGTCCAGTAGTTATACCAATCGCTGCCTGCGGGTAAATACACCTTTCGGCTGGTAGCTCCTTGATCGCTGACCGGCGCGACGAGGAATGCCGGGCCGAACATATATTCATCCCCAATATCGGAGACGTTCGGGTCGTCAGGAAAATCCATAAACAGCGCACGCATAAAAGGAGCGCCAGTCTGGTACGTCTGGTAAGCCGATGAATAAGTGTAGGGTAGAAGTTGATAACGCAGGCGCAGGTATTTTTCGAGGATCGGTTCTGCCTGGCTGCCGTAGGCCCAAACTTCGTTATGCATCCGCTCCCCGTGCGCGCGCATGACCGGCTGGAAGACTCCCCACTCAAACCAGCGCACGAAGAGTTCAGGATAATCGTCATAGTGGTCAATGTTGTCCCGGGCGCCGGAAGGATCAACCAGCGGCGGATGCTGCGGATGGTAAGTGGCGTAAATTTGCGGCGAGAAGAAACCGGCAATGTCGGTGTCCCAATACGGCATGCCGCTTGCCGTGAAGTTCAAGCCGGCGGGGATGGAACGCTTCAGCATGTCCCAGGTGGAAACAATGTCGCTGGACCAGAACACCGTCCCGTTCCGTTGCGCTCCGAGATAAGCCGCGCGGGCAAGCAGCATGACACGCCGATCTCCAAAGTCGCGCCGAAAACCTTCGTACACCGAAGAGGTATGAAACAGCGGATAAACGTTGTAATAGCGTTTGCCCGAGCCAATATAGAAATAATCATTGGCTGGGTCTACGTCAGGCTCCGTTTCGTCGAGCCAGATGTAATCAAACCCGTAGGGCTTAATGTAGCGATCTCGTATCTCATCCCACCACCAGCGCGCCGCTTCTGGATTTGTGGTATCGATGTTCGGGCCAATCTCTTTTGTGTACCCACCTCTGTCTGGTTGACCTTGGGCATTGCCAATCAGCCAGCCTTTCTTCAATAACATGTCGTAAAATCTGGTCCCCGCGGAGTAGTGCGGCCATACGCTCAGCAGCGTTGTTATCCCCAGGGAATGGAGCTGGCGGTTCATTGCTGCGGGATCTGGCCAGCGCGCCGGATCCAGGTCCATCTCCCCTTGCCGCGTCATGTTCAGGAAATCCACCACCAGAACATCGAGCGGTAAATTGCGGTTTCGATATCCATGAGCGATATCGAGGAGTTGATCCTGCGTGGGATAAATGGCCTTGCTCTGGATGTAGCCGTAACTCGCTTTAGGCAGCAGGTGCGCCACACCTGTGAGTTGGCGATATCCTTCATAAATTTCATCGCTAGTGTTGCCGGCAATTACGAAGAAGGACACGCGGTCCCCTACTTCCGAAGACCATACGTTTTGCTGGTTGAAGCCGAGATCAACTGTGGTTTTTGATGGGTTGTCCCAGATAAGACCATAGCCGAAACTGGATACCATGAAAGGAACGCAGACATCTTCGCCGCCAAGCGCCGAGTATTGGTGCCAGCATTGAATGCGATGATCGCGGAGGTCAAGGAATCCCTGCTGCTGCTGGCCGAGGCCGTAATAATGCTCCGCCTGTGGTGAATCGAAGGTGGCAGAAACACGGTAACCGGGATCTTCCACGGTGTGGGTGATGGGATTGGTCAAAGGCGCGTCGGTGTGATTGCGAATCATTGACCACTTCCACATTGTGAGAAGCGGCTTTCCGGCGGTCGTAGTCACTGAGAGAATATCGTTATAAGGGCCGTGGCCTCGATTAAATCCGTAGAAGACGCGGTTTCTCAGCTCGTGGTTCAACTCGTCCAACGGCAAGGTGTGGGGAGGAGCCACATTCTCCGGCGAAATGCGAAGCACCATCCGGCCTGAACGTATGACATCGTAACCCTCTGAATCCTTCGTGTGGGTCCATCCGGTGGCAGAGGGCTCACCTGTAATTCCATATCCGGCAGCTGTGAGCGCGGCGGGCTTCTCTGCACTCAGCGTGACTCTCACGATATTGCTTCCGTACGGCTCTACCGCAATGGTTCTATCGCTCCGCTCCAGGACAAATCTGCCTGCTTCGGCCTGGGCCATGGCGGCGACTGTGAGGCTGCAGAATACAAACATGAGCATGCAGACAGGCATAATCATTTTTCGGCCAGCCTGAAATGGCTGCACACGGGACTGCGTGACGGAATGGCTTCGAGATAGGTATTTCATGGGCTGTGCCTTGGAAGAGGATATGGATGGCATTTTATTCCGGACGCGAGGAGATGACACAACTCAGTCTCGCGCCCGGAATTCGGTCCGGAACAAACTTTACCTGAAAAGCCGGGGAGCGAAATCTGCGAACGCCCGCCGCCATGACAGCCACTCGTGGGCGGTTCCCGGAGACACGAAGTACACGTTTTTGATGCCGGCTGCGGTGAGCGCATCGCTGAATTGCTTCACGCGCGGACCTTCCACCGAACCGGTAGACAAAAACAGCAGCTTTACTTTTTTGTTGAATGCCGCAGGATCGGCAAATGCGCCGTTGCAGCTTGTTTTGGGATCGAACGGCCCGCCAAAGCTGCCGCAATTGCCGCTGAAGCCGCCGAGGTAGGCAAACTTGTCGAGGTTCTCAAGTCCAGTGGTGAAGGTCTGCATGCCGCCCATGGAGAGGCCCGCCATAGCGCGGTTTTCGCGCCCCGGAGCTACTCGATAATTTTTCTCCACCATCGGAATGAGGTCCTTGAACATCATCTCGGTGAAGGTCGTGAGCCGGAACCCTCCACGCGGAAACGAAGGCCGCGCACCGGGCGCTGGAGGAGGCTCAGGTACGGCCTGCGTCACGACTCCACGCGCATAATAGAGACGCCCATCATCCCCCGGTTTTACGGCGTTGAGGTTGTCCATCACGATGATCATGGGTTTGGT
>JAICKN010000050.1 GCA_025927855.1 Terriglobales bacterium | reverse complement strand
GGCGCAGTAGCAAAAGTGCTGAGCGATGAAGGCATTGTTCTGGAAAATTCGATTGCGCTTTTAGAACCGCTATTGGCAAAATCTGGTGTGCTCACCAAACGCGCCCCGAGCGAACACGAAAAAAAGAATATCGAGTACGGACGCGAGGTCGCTCACAGTCTCGCGCAGTACGACATCGGACAGACCGTCGTCATCGCCGAATCCGCGTGCGTGGCTGTTGAAGCAATGGAGGGCACCGACGCTACTATCGAACGCGCGGGGCAAATTATGGCTTCGCTGGAGGCGGAAGCCTCTACTTTAAACCGATCTTTAACCGTAGTTAAAATCGCCAAACCGAATCAGGACATGCGCTTTGATGTTCCTGTGATCGGTAAAAAAACCATAGAGGTCATGCACAAGGCTGGAGCAACCTGCTTGGCCCTTGATGCCGGAAAATGTTTGTTGCTCGATGGAGCGGAAATTATTACTGCCGCCGACCAGGCGGGAATTTCAATTGCAGCAGATTAATGCAGGCTAATTTTGCTGTCAGAAGGGCCATCAACACATCTTGTAAGAAATCATGTGTAAAAATGAAAAACGCTTATGAAACCAATTGAAGTTGCCGTCATTGGCGTTGGCGTCTTTGGCCGCAATCACGCGCGCGTCTATCGGCAACTTGCTGAACAAGGTTATCCGGTCCGGTTGGCGGCCGTAGTTGATTCCGACCCGGTGCGCGCCGACGCCGTCGCCCAGGAATTCAGTTGCCGCACATTTGGGTCCGTCGAACAACTTATTACCACTCATCATGAAATTCAGGCGGCTTCAGTTGCCGTGCCCACCAATCATCATCTTGCCGTCGCCCGCGCATTGATGAGCGCGGGTATTGATGTGCTGATCGAAAAGCCTTTGGCCGCCTCGCTGATTGAGGCCGATGAGCTTCTCCACCTGCAACGCCGTTACAACCGGGTGGCCCAGGTCGGCCACCTGGAGCGTTTCAATCCCGGAGTGCGGGCGGTCGTCCCTCATATTACGCAGCCCATGTTTTTTGAGGTGCACCGGCTGAGCGTTTTTACGCCGCGGTCGCTCGATGTGGACGTGGTGCTCGACCTGATGATTCACGATCTCGACATTGTGCTCGCGCTCACGAAATCTTCCGTGAAAGAAATCCGCGCGGTAGGCCTGCCTATACTTTCAGGCAAAGTGGACATCGCCAATGTGAGGCTGGAATTTGAATCGGGATGCGTGGCAAATTTGACGGCAAGCCGGGTTTCCACCGAGCGGATTCGCAAGTTGCGTTTCTTCCAGCCACGCCAGTATGTCTCCATTGATTACGGCCGGCAGGATGCCCTCATCTTTACCGCTGGCGAAGGCAATGCCGCCGGGACGGCTTCTGTGAATCCACAAATCAAAGTATTCAAGCCGGAGATCGTTGCCGAAGAACCCCTGCATGCCGAACTTACCGCATTTTTAGAGTGTGTCCGCTCCCACTCGCGTCCGCTGGTTTCACTGGAAGAAGGACGCAATGCTCTTGCCCTCGCCCTGCAAATCCTTACAGTGATCGGCGAGCACGGCAAAAAAGTAAGGGCGGAAACGCTCGCGAAAAACGTAACAAATCCATTTTCCTCATAATATTCCCGCAGATTCCTCATCATCAGACCGCCGCTCAGCCTTTACACTTCTTGACAGTTGCCCCTGGAAATCCCGTGTAATCTTGCCTTTAGAAAACCAAAGCGCCTCCAACTACTTGCACCTTCAGGACTTCGCACATTGGGCGAAAAAATGCCACAATAGAGGGACTTGGTTCTTCAGCCGAAGAAGGTTTACGAGATGATTTCCGCAGTGCTCTTACTGAAGCAAACTTCTTCTTGCCAGCAACTAAAGCCCTTTCCGCAGGCTCTAATCAGATAATCACTTCCTATGCCAGCCACGGAAATTCCGCCCCAGCAGAGTTCTGACCCCAAACAGAAAGCGGGCTCCGATCTTTGGGATGCGGGCCGGTGGGAATCGGCTTATAGCGATTTGCATGCCACGCCGGAACTGGTCATCCAGTTGCGGGATGATCTTTCACGTTCGCGGCAGCGGGAAGCCTTCTGGATTTCTGTCGTTTTCCATCTCATTATTGTGATCCTGCTGGTGAATTCCAAGCGGCTGGAAAAACTCTTCCCCCGGAGCGCAGTCATTGCGGTGACCCCCATCACGCAACAACAGAAAAAAGATTTAACGTTCCTGGAATTGCCACCAGATCTGCAAAAGGTCCTCAAAAAGCCGAAAAGCAATATCATTTCGGATAAAGACCGCATCGCCGAATCGCGCCACAAGATTCAGCAAAAAGACCTTCTCAATGCTCCTGCGGGAACGCAGGGACCGCCGGCACCTCGCATCCGTCCGCAGCGGCCTTCGCCGCCACCCGTAGCCGCGCAGCAGCAGCCTGCTCCGCAGGTTCAGCAACAAGTTCAGCAGCAGGCGCAGCAGCCTCCGCCCAGGCCGCAGCCGAACCAGAGCGCGACCCTGCAGCCGCCACCGCAACCGAAGCCGCAGCCCAGTTTTAAGGTGCCCAATCTTTCTCCCGAGGCGGCCATTCAACAGGCCACGCGGGCCGCAACCGCGAGTCGCGGTACATACGGCGGCGAAGGCGGCGACTTTGGTTTAGGCGAGGGCCGGCAGGCCCCCAAGGCTTTGGGCAATCTTGAAGTGCTGAGCGATACGATGGGCGTGGACTTCGGCCCTTATCTCCAGCGGGTGTTGCACGACGTGCGCGAAAATTGGTACCACGTAATTCCTGAGTCTGCACGCGCGCCCATTATGAAAAAGGGCAAGGTTTCCATCGTGTTCGTCATCACAAAAAATGGCAGCGTCGCCCAAATGCAATTGGCCTCAACTTCGGGCGATGTGGCTTTGGACCGGGCCGCCTGGGCCGGCATTACAGATTCCAATCCGTTTCCGCCGCTGCCCAACCAATTCGGCGGCCAGTATTTGGCTCTGCGTTTCAGCTTCTTCTACAACCCGAGCGCGAATGATCTTAAGTAGAGATGTTAAGTAAACAATCTTAAGTCCGGGATAATCCTCCGGCGTAACGTTTCCCTCCCGAATCACTCCATGGAACCAGAGGCATCGTAAGCCATGCGCAATAGCGTTCGCTCGGCGAATGGAACGTATAGCAGCGCTGCCATCGCGCCAAAGGCCGCACCAAAACCAATTTGCCCCGCGATCAGAAATGGAGCAAGCGCCCAGAGTTCATCCAGCAGCAAAGTCAGTGGGAATATCCGGTCGAAATTACGCCGTAACAACCGATAGTCGAAACCAATCGCGGAAAGCAGATAGCATCTCCACACAATGCCGAGCGCGCCGCTCACCAGGACAATTACGGCAACAATGAATGCACCCTGGCCGGGCAGCAACCGCGCTGCGGCTGCATCCACCTGCGGCCAGCGTATGAGTGCCTCCAGATAAAAGACCAAATACATGCACTGAATGGCAGCAAACAATATTCGCACCAGCGCGCGGTGCGGCATGGGAACGTGAAGCTCGGAATGTATTCGCTGCACATTGGGCGATGCGCAAGGTATTTCCGAGTCAATATTTCTTGCTTCATTCGTACCGCTTGTTTGCACGGGTGCCAAAAAACGGTAGCCGCGTTTTGCCAAGGTCTCCACGAAGCGGGGATTCACCGCTGAATCCCCCAGCGCCGTCCGGATTTTATTAACGGCAGTGTTCAGGCCGTGGTCGAAATCTACAAACGTATCGCCCGGCCATAATTTCTGCTGAATTTCTTCCCGGGTCACTACCTCGCCGGCATGTTCGAGGAGCAGCGCCAATATTTGAAAAGGCTGTTCCTGCAGGCGGATTTTTCTTCCATCTTTGCGCAGCTCGCCTGCCGCAATATCTACCTCATAAATTCCGAAACAGAAGGTTCGCTTTGCTGCGGGCGTAGATGGCATGGGACGGGAGCAACGTGGAAAGCCGTTAGTTTAGCATTCTTCGTCCCTTTAAGTCGGCATCTGCGTCGTTCTTGTCCCAAGCCCATTTGCTAGTGGAAAATGCGGAAACTTTCTTAAGACATGCTGAACGAAACCTTTGCTCTCTCATTGACATCGTACTGGCGGCATGTCCAAATGTCCCGTATACGAAGAGTTGGAATCTGAGGTTTTGTTAGTCCTCGAACAACTGGTCGATCTCACTACCAAGCAACTGGACGCATTCCAAGCAGCCAATCAACCGTTATTTATGCGGCTCGACCGGCAGCTCGAAAACACGGTGGGCCGCAAAGAGAGGACCATCGGCGCATTGCGGCAACACGTCAGAGATCACAAGTGCTTCACCCGGTAAAGCTACGCAGGGCAAGACCTCCCGCATGGCAGGGTTACAGCGTAAAATGCATTCGTGAAACGGAATGTAAATACAGCAGAATCGCCGCAGGCCGGGCAGAAGCCGGCCGACAAAGCCACCCGGCTTGAGACCACCGGACTGCTGATTATCGGCGTTTTGCTCCTGCTCTATGCCATGGTCCGCTGCTGGCACAACATTCCATGGAGCCTCCGCTGAGCGGCTCCGGCGATCCGCTGCTGGCCGTCATCGTGGGCGCGACCGGGAGCGGCAAAACCGCGCTCTCGCTGGCGCTGGCGGCAAAATTTCACGGCGAAATTGTCAATTGCGACTCCGTTGCCATGTACCGGGAATTCGAGGTGGGCACCGCGAAGCCGAGCTTGGCCGAACGCGCCCAGGCGCCACATCACTTGTTCGATGCCGTCGAGACTTCCGGACACATCACCGCGGGCGAATATGCGCGGCGCGCGCGAACGGTTCTGGCCGAAATTCATGCGCGCGGCTATTTGCCCATTGTTGTAGGTGGCACGGGCCTCTACCTGCGCGCGCTATTGGAGGGCCTGTTCCCGGGGCCGGAGCGCTCGGAAGACTTGCGGGAGCGCCTGCGCCAGCGTGCAGACGCCAGAGGACCGGAATACCTGCATGAGATTTTGCGGCGGCTTGACCGCGAAGCCGCCAAAAAAATCCACACCAACGATCTCCCCAAGACCATACGGGCCATTGAAGTCTGCCTCATGGGACGGGGCAAAATGACGGAACTTTGGAAGCAGGGCCGCGATCCGCTCCGTGGCTTTCGCATACTCCGTCTTGGCCTCAATCCAGAGCGCGGCCAGCTCTACGCGAAAATCAACCGGCGCGCACAAGCCATGTTTGATCGGGGACTGGTCGAAGAGACGCGCCAGCTCATCGCAAAGTATGGCACTGCCGCGTACCCGCTCGGTGCGCTTGGCTATAAACAAGCTGCGCAATTTTTGCGCGGAGAACTCGATCTGCTGGCGGCCATCTCAGCCACGCAGCAGGCGCACCGCAATTACGCCAAGCGCCAAATGACCTGGTTCCGGCGGGAGCGCGAAGTGTTGTGGCTCGCAGGATTCGGGGATGATCCTGAAATTCAGCAGGCGGCGTTCTCGCAAGTCGCCGCGCTCAAATCCTTGAACGGCGGGTTATTATGATTGAGCAGTGGGCAACGCCCCTCTAACCTATGCTGAACGGAAAACGGATTGCCGTTGTATTGCCCGCTTATAACGCAGAAAAGACCCTGGAAGCTACCGTGCGGGAATTGCCGGAGCTGGTGGACATACGCATTCTAGTGGATGACCACAGTTCGGACCGCACCGTCGAAGTGGCGAAACAGTTGGGTCTGCAATATTTCGTTCACGACCAGAATTATGGTTATGGGCGCAATCAGCAGACGTGCTATCGGGAGGCGCTCGGCGCTGGCGCGGACGTCGTGATTATGGTCCATCCCGATTACCAGTACACGCCGTTGCTGGTAACCGCCATGTCCAGCATGATTGCCTATGGAGTTTATGACGTGGTGTTGGGTTCGCGCATCATTGGCGGCAGGGAAGCGTTGCAGGGCGGAATGCCGGTATGGAAATATGTCGCCAACCGCTTTCTTACTGCCTTTGAAAATATTATGCTGGGCGCGAAGCTCTCCGAATACCACACAGGCTACCGGGCCTTTAGCCGCGATGTCCTTACCAAACTCCCATTGCTCGAGAATTCCGATGACTTTGTCTTCGATAATCAGATGCTGGCGCAGTGCGTGCATTTCGGCTTTCGTATTGGTGAAGTGTCCTGCCCGACAAAGTATTTTGAAGATGCGTCCTCCATTAACTTCCGGCGCAGCGTGAAATATGGCTTGGGCGTACTGGCAACTTCATTCCAATTTGCCCTGCAAAGGATCGGCCTCGCCCGGCCCGCCATCTTCAGCGAAAGCGGACAGCGTCTGCAACCAGAGCCTGGCTCCTACTACGCGGCCGGTACGGCGGTCCATCGTCATTAAATTGACATTCAACTTTAAAGACCGGGAAATTTAAAGATGCGGCTTGAAGGCATATCTACAGATGACTCTCATTCCCATGTTTCCGCCGGCTGGCGCATTGTTTCTTCAAAAGTTCCTTTCAGGATACAAACGCTGGCGTTTTTATTTTGCATCACCGCCGCCGCCATCCTCGTGCACGGATACCATCCGTTTGTTGAAGACGCGGAAATTTATGTGCCCGGCATAAAGAAAGCGCTCCATCCTGCGCTCTACCCACAGAATCCCGGTTTTTTTGCGTCGCATGCGCGCATGACGCTGTTTCCCAATCTCATCGCAGGATCGGCGCGCCTTCTACATCTTCCTTTGCAATGGACACTACTGCTGTGGCATTTCGCCTCCATCTTTTTGCTACTGCTGGCATGTTGGCGATTGGCGCGACTCTGTTTTCAAAACGAGCTCGCCTGCTGGGGCGGAGTCACACTGGTGGCTGGATTACTTACCCTGCCTGTCGCGGGCACCGCTCTTTACATCATGGACCAATACCTGAACACTCGTTCATTATCCAGCTTTGCCGTCCTGTTTCTGCTGGTCAATGTGATTGAACGTAAATTCTGGAGTGCAGGAATTTGGGCGCTTTTCACCATATTGATCCACCCGCTCATGATGGTCTTTGGCATCTCGCTCGCCGCGTTGTTTGCATGGATGCGCAGCCGCGACTCTCAGCAATATTCCGCGCTGGCATTGTTGCTCTTTCCGCTCACCCTGTTCCCGCCAGTTACCCCAACCTATAGGCGCATACTTGATTTGCATTCTTATTTCATTCTGCTGCGCTGGCATTGGTATGAATGGCTGGGCGTAATCGGGCCGATCCTCATTCTCGGGTGGTTTCAAATCATCGGCCGCAGAAAAAACTTAGCAACTCTGGCATTGCTCTGCCGCGCTTTAATCATCTTCCAGATTTTCTACACCGCGATTTCCTTGCTCCTCAGCGTTCCCGGCCTGCAAAGGTTCTATGAATTGCAGCCCATGCGCAGCCTGCACATTGTATACATCATTTTTATTGTGCTCGCCGGAGGCTTACTGGCAGAGTCGCTCTTGCAAAAGCATTTTTGGAGATGGGCCGTTCTGTTTGTTCCCCTGTGCGCCGGAATGTTTTACGCGCAGCGCCAGTTATTCCCGGCTACCCCTCACATCGAGTGGCCCGGCCAGCGACCCCATAATCCTTGGGTGCGCGCATTTGTATGGGTAAAGGACAACACTCCGGTTGACGCCTATTTCGCTTTGCCGCCGGACTACCTGAATCTCCCGGGCGAAGATCAGCACGGCTTCCGCGCGATTGCCGAACGTTCACGCATGGCCGATCTGGGAAAGGATTCCGGTTCCGTCTCCATGTTTCCTGCCCTGGCTAAAACGTGGCAACAGCAAGTAGACGCGCTAGCCGGGTGGACCTCCTTCCAGAGTTCTGATTTTCGCCGCCTGAAGCAGGATTTTGGCGTCAACTGGGTTGTGTGGAGGGGCCGGCAGGTGGCTAACCTAAGCTGTCCTTATTCAGACCACGGCCTTGCCGTATGCCAAATCGAATAATTCCGGAGTATCACACGGCCATATTTTCCGGCACGGCAGGTGGGATAGCCCCTGGCAATTGTGGAGTCCAGCAGAAAATGGATAACATCTAATCAGATAGTCCACAAAATCATGACAGCACTGCCCAGCGCGCGCGCTCATCCGCCAAAGCTCGTATTCGGAGAGATCTTCAGCTTTGCCTATGAGACTTTCTGCGCTAACAAGGCGCGCTTCTTGCTTACCAGCCTGGGAATGGTGATCGGCACCGCGTCGCTCATTCTGGTGGTGACCATTGGGTTGACTGGAAAGCAATACGTACTGAAGCAGATTCAGGGTATCGGCACCAATGAGATTTACGCCGAATACGAGGGCGGCGCGCAGCGTATCACGAACACCGGCTCTGATCCGCTCACCATAGATGACCTGAAGGCGGTACGCGCGGAGGTTCCCGGAATCGTAGCCGCCTCGCCCGTCGTTCCCCTGGATGAACGGATTCCGGTCGGCAACGGCAAAGAACGTGACGTGCGTATTCTGGGCGTCTCTTCGGAGTATGTGAACGTACGCAACCTTGTCGTTGTTTCCGGCCGATTTTTCGATCAGCAGGACGAAGATGCGCACAACAAAGTCGGGGTCATGACGGAAAAAATGGCCAAGGAGATTTACGGTTCTCCTGACCAGGCGGTGGGCAAGGTCATAAAGCTCAGTGGATTGCCTTTCACCATCATTGGCACTTTTAAGGAACGCGTGGACACATTCGGCCAAACCGAAGTGACCAACAATTCCATGGCTATTCCGTATACCGTGGCGCGTTATTTTCTGGAACGCCCGGAAGTACACATGATTTATTTTTCCGTGAATGATGCCTCCATGGTCGTGCCCGCCACGGCCCAAATTAAGCGCATCCTGCAATCGCGGCATCGCCCTGAATCCATCTATAGCGTGGATAATCTCACGCAGTTGGTCAGTGTTACGGAAAAAGCCTCGAATGCATTGACCCTGGTCCTTTTGGCTGTGGCGGCGGTCGTGCTGCTGGTAAGCGGGATCGGCATCATGAACATTATGCTTGCGACGGTAAGCTCCCGCATTCGCGAGATTGGTATCCGCAAGGCTGTAGGCGCGACCAATCAGGAAATTAAATACCAATTTCTGTCGGAAGCGATTCTAATTTCCGTAGGCGGCGGCCTGGTGGGCGTTGTAATCGGTTTGGCGCTGCCTTATTCGGTCCGGTTCTTGACAGAATATCGTATTCCTATTTCGGGGCTTTCCGCGATTGTCGCCATTGTCGTTTCCTCCCTGGTCGGCATCCTTTTCGGGACAATTCCTGCCACCCGTGCCGCCAAACTGGACCCGGTGGAAAGCCTCCGTTACGAATAATCAGATTCCAGACTTTTCTATTTACCGGCCCGGATGAAATGGAGTGGTTTGGTGATTTATGGGCGAAGCTAAACGAACGGCTTCGCATCCGGCAAATACTGCCGCTGAATTGGCAGTTGAATGTGGCTCTGAATATGCAGTTGGCAAGGGCTGTTGAACATATCTGTAAAGCAATGCCGCAGGACGTATTCGCGGTTCCTGCAAACAAAAAAGCCGGGCTGGTTCACCCGGCTTCTTTTCCACACGCGGGCAAAGTTACAGGCCCGCTAACCTCGTTCCACTGAAATTTCCACCTAAACCTGTTTAGCTGACTCCTTGTTTGAAATCTAATTCTGCTGCCGAAATCCAATCTGCGCGCTTCGCCACCGCTACATGACCAGCGCCAGATTCTCCAGTTCCCGTTGCAGTATCGGTAAGGAACAACCTGCCATCTCAACACGGCTGGCGGCGTTGACTGCGGCCTCCGGGGAGACACCATAGCCCCGGCCCATCAAAAATACCTGCAACAATTCGCCAGCTTCGCGGGAATCCACCAACCCGCCTTGAATCAGATCGTTTCGCAGAGCTGTCAGTTCGTTTACAGAGAATCTTTCTTTCATGGCCGTTTCACCTCCGACCTCTTCTACGACATTAGACTCCGCACCACCCATCTACGTTGCATGCAATTTGTGGGCCGCAAACGCGTACCGAGCAGTATTTTTTATAAGAATGTGAAATTCTTAGTAAGCCTTTTATCTCATTAGGTTTACGGGATTACACGTGTGCGAAAGGAAATCGCGGCACAAATTCGCGCCTCTCAAAATTGACACATTGTGTCGTTTTGAAACTTGCCGACGATCCTTGCTCGGATTATCGGCTTGGTGACAAACGTCAACGAGAAGTTAAATCCGCGGGGTCTGCCAGTGCATGAAGACGCAAAAAATATGGACAACTTTCGTGACTTTCTTATGAGAGGCTCCCGCTTATCACGAAGCTTCGACAGCCGCTTCTTCGATCAGAAGAATAGGAATGCCGTCCCGAATGGGATAAACACGGTGGCACGATGCGCATTTCAAGCTCTGGCCATTTTCCTTCAGAGCCAGCGGCGTTTTGCACGCGGGGCAGGCAAGAATTTTAAGCAGATCTTCGGAAATCATTCGCCCATTTTATAGCGATGATCGAAGGATTGCCATTCCATGCGTCATTGCGGGCGCATCACACCAGCGAGAATTGGCATTTTAAAAACCTTATCTCGCGGTTCGAGGAACCCTCTGTTTTTCCGCCCAAACTCGATTGCCGCGCATGATGTGGCACACTCAAGGCTCCCTGAGTTTGCGTTACACTCTTTACTTGGAGACTGACGCGCGCTGATCATATCTCCTCGAATCCAAATCTGCACTGAGAGCCATGCCCGCAAATATTCTGGATGGAGTCAAAACCGCTGCCGCAAT
Organism: Terriglobales bacterium; assembly: GCA_025927855.1. GTDB lineage: Bacteria > Acidobacteriota > Terriglobia > Terriglobales > Acidobacteriaceae > JAICKN01. The sequence continues at coordinate 6,195 of JAICKN010000050.1, read as the reverse complement.
CCGCGCTGAAGTTGCTGCGGAAATTAAAAAGATGACTGCCGCCGGTATCCATCCCGGGTTGGCGGTGGTGCTGGTCGGGCACAATCCCGCCTCAGAAATCTATGTTCGCGGCAAGGTAAAAAGTTGCGAAGAGGTGGGAATTTACAGCGAGAAGCATACCCCGTCCGGATCCGTTACCACAGAAGATTTGCTCGCTCTTGTGCATGACCTGAACCGCCGCGAAGAAATTGATGGGATTTTAGTCCAGCTGCCCCTGCCTCCCCAGGTGGATTCAAAAAAGATACTGCTGGCGGTTGATCCCGCCAAAGATGTGGACGGCTTCCATCCGATGAACGTCGGCCTGCTCTCTACCCAGCGGGAAGGCTTGGTTCCCTGCACTCCCGCAGGCGTCATGGAAATTCTGAAGCGCAGCGGCATTCCCATTGCAGGGCAGAATGCAGTTGTGGTCGGACGCAGCGATATTGTGGGAAAACCCATGGCGATGTTGCTCATCAATGCCAACGCCACGGTTACGGTTTGCCATTCCAAAACACGGGATTTGGCCGCCCTGTGCCGTCAGGCCGACATTCTGGTGGCTGCCATTGGCCGCGCCGGAATGATTACACGGGAATTTGTAAGGCCGGGCGCCACCGTCATTGATGTAGGCATGAACACAGTGACGGACGCAGCCGAATTTGAGCGCTTCTTCGCAGGCAACGCCCGGCGGGAAGAAACATTTCGCACCAAGGGATCCACCCTGGTCGGTGACGTGCACCCGGAAGTCGCACAAATTGCTGGCGCAATTACTCCTGTGCCCGGAGGCGTCGGGCCGCTTACGATTGCCATGCTCATGTCAAATACTCTGCGCGCAGCCAAACTGCGGCGTGGGACAAAAGCTGCGTAGCTGGTATCTTTCTTTGAGATTGCGCAGCCCGGGCCGGCCCTGAACTCATTAAGTCGAATGCCTGCATTGTTTTTCCTCGCCAAAACGTCAGTTCTATCCACTGCCTAAATCTTTGCCACCGAAATCTGGCATCTAAAGAACTCTGAAAATATTCAACGGAGGGGCCCGGTGTACAGGATTTTCATAGCGCTTATCACTTTCCTGTTGTTAGCGGCAGCCGCCAACGCTCAAGTTCCCATGGGAGGAAATTTGTTTGTAGGCTATTCGTACCTCGGCGGCGATTTCAGTTCGAGCGGGAGGACCAATCTGAACGGGTGGGACGCATCTCTTGAGGGCAAAATATTTCCTTTCGTAGGGATGGTTGCCGATATCAGCGCCGATTACGGCTCAGAGCGGGTCCTCGTTGGAACCTGCACAGGAATTATCGGGCAGCCTTGCGCGGCCACTGGCTCACTGAATATCAATATGCACAATTACCTGTTCGGGCCTCGTGTCTCGGTCTCGGTGGCGAGGTTCCGGCCCTTCGCCGAGGCGCTCTTCGGTTTTTCGCGCTTCCATCAGAGCAATTCTTCCTTCTCCAGCGCGGACACCTCCTTTGACACTGCCTTTGGCGGAGGCATTGATTACCGACTGCTGGGGCCAGCTATGTGGCGTATTGAAGGGGACGCATTGCAAACGCGCTTATTTGGGGGAACGCAAAACAACTTCCGCATCTCCACCGGACTGGTCCTGCACTTCTAAAGAATTAGAAGCGAGGCACCCTGCGCGCCAAGCTTTGTGTGTGGGCGTCCAGGGCTTGTTCCATTTTCGGAAAAATCATCAACTTCTTTCGCGCGCCAGAGATTCAGGACTTATCTTCTGGATATTCCTAAAACTGGCGGGAAATATGAAAAAAACAATTCTGGTGGTAGAAGGGAATCCTTCGGCGCGCGAAACTATAGGCTTTCAGCTGGCTTCCCAGCATGAAATCGTCCCGTGCGATAGTTTTGCCCAAGCCGAGCAATTTTGCCGCGACGCCAAAGCGGACATCATCATGCTGGGGTCAAACTTGCCGGACGGCAGTTCCCTTGACATGCTGCCCCGCTTGAAATTCCTGCAACCGGCAGCCACCATGGTGCTGCTACCCGAAGACCACATCGAAATCGCAATGGCCGTTTTGGCGATGAGCGCGCAGCAGCCAGCGATCAAACCTCTGCATGAGGTTGAGCGCCACTATATCGAAGAGGTCTTGTCATTGCAGGGATGGCGGGTGCAATCTGCCGCCCGCGAGTTGGGCATACCGCGCAGTTCGCTTTATCACAAAATTAAACAGTATGGATTGTCCCGCGCGGTACCGCGCTCCCACTAGGTTCAGGCTGAATGTGGGCTGGCTGGCTAGCTTTTTACTTCAGTTTTGTTCGCAGATGGCGTGGCGGCGGGCGGCTCTGGCGCGCCCTTGATTCCGTCTTTAAAGCCGCGAATGCCCTCACCAATGCCTTTGCCCAGCTCCGGCAACTTCTTCGGCCCGAAAACGAGTAGGGCGATAAAGAAAATCACCAGCAGATGCATTGGCTGAAAAAAGCCGTCAAACATAAATCCTCCAGACGCACTACTGCGCCACAGTGTAACGGTATCGAAATAAAGAGCTTCCGTCAACTGGCAGGCGGCAGGGCAGGTTAGCATAATCCTACGTTCGCCCTTGATTGCCGGTGTAATCCAGATCCGTCGAAATTTCGGCAAATCTCCCTAAGCATCCGGTGCTCCTCATTGTCCTCAAGGACTATTACTTCCGTGATCTTACGAAGAGGTGCTCAAAAGATTATTTTGCTTGCCATCCCCTCAGGGCAGAATGTGCCGAAGGAGTACTCGTGCAACGTAAACGCGCCCTTCTTATCCTCTTTCTCGTTTTGGTTCTCTGTTCGTTCTCTTTGCCGTTATTAGCGCAATCCTCCCGGGCGAGCCACGCTGTTCGCAGGAAAATTAATCCGGTGCAAGATAACTCCCTGGAACCGTGCATGGAACATGCGGCCTGGATTTCCGGAGGCATGACTGCGGCAGTGTCGGCACCAGGGCAAAGTTCCACTGGAGACAGTGCCGGCACGGCAGAGCATTCGGGATCTCCCGCGTTGCAAAAAGTTGTGGGCAGCAACTCCACCTGCCCGGCCTCTATCCTCAAAATGCAAGCGCTCGCAAGCCAGAGAAAATTTGACGAGGCCGAACCCATTCTTCGCGACTTGATCGCACAATATCCCAAGGACGCGGCATTGCATTTTGCCCTGGGGTATTTCCGCCAGGAGCAGGCGGACTGGGACGAGGCATTCGATGAATACTCCACCGCCAAAGAGTTGATGCCCACTTTGGCCGAAGTTCATAACCGCCTGGCCCTGAACTTTTACGAATCCGGCGACAGTGACAGCACCATCGGCGAGGCGCGCACGGCTGCCAGCCTCGACCCGGAAAATGCCGATGCCTACGCATATATCGGTTTGGGCTTATATCTCAACGAAAAATACGATGCTGCGCTTTCTGCGCTGGAGGAATCGCTGGCCCACAATGCGGCTGATGCCAAAGCCTATTACGGTATCGGTCTGGTCCAGCAGGCGCAAGGGCAGCAGGTCCAAGCGATAGCCTCTTTCCAAAAAGCAATCCAGATGGACCCTCAACTTTGGGAGGCTCACAACGCGCTCGGCAGTGAGTACAAGGATTCCCACAACTTCTCCGGGGCCATTGCGGAATTTCGCAAAGCCGAACTCATCGTTCCGAATGAGCCGTCTCCCAGAAACAATTTAGGCAGCATCTATTGCGATCAGCAGGACTATGCCGACGCGATCTCCGAGCTGCGCGAACTTTACCGCATGAAGCCGGATTGGCAGCAAGGCCATGCCTGCCTGGCGCAATCGCTTATGGCGGAGCATCAATATCAGGCCGCGATTCCTGAACTCCGTTACGTGACCGATCATGACCCCGACGCCGCCACCGGCCACCGCATCCTTGGCCAGGCCCTGTTATTGGCGAATCAACAGGATGAGGCGTTGCAGGAATTGCGCAAAGCTGTTGCCCTTGCTCCTGATTCCGAAGCGGCCCATCACGTTTTAGGGACGGCACTCTTTGAGAGGCAAAACTGGGCCGAAGCGGAAGAGGAATTCGAGCGGGCGCTGCAAATAAAACCTTCCGCCCAGAACCACTACTCGCTGGCTGCCTGCCTTATGAGCATGGGAAATTATGGCCGGGCTCTGCATGAACTGGATTTGGCCGTGGACCTTGCACCCAGCGAAAGTTTGTACCGCAGCCGGAGATTAGAACTTATTAAGCTGATGCAAACGACGCGCGCCGAAAGCGCTTTTTCGCACGGTGTAACCCGGGAACACCGTTCTACGTTCCTTCAATCACGATAGGACCAGTTTTTAGCAAAGTTTAGCATTCGGCTTGCACAGACGGGCACTCTGGCAATGTACTCCCGTACTCTCGGAGTTCTACGTCAGTCATCTTAAAATCACGGGCGTTCGCTAAATTCATGCAGGTGGTACGGAGCGAAAATGAATTTCCCCTTGTCCTCCAATACCGGCGCAGGAGCCGCGGCAGCGCCAGCGCGAGCCATTCTTCAAAGCAACACAACAGCACAAAACGCAATCGTCGAATCCGCAGCCAATCGGGCCGCCGGCGCAGCGCCTACCGGTTATGGCCTACCTTGCGCAAAGTGCCGCACTTATTATTCGGCGGCGTTGAAGAGTTGTCCGGTTTGCAAAACCGCAGAAAGAGTTTCTCCCACCGAGGTTTTGGTGCGTTTAAGCGCCCCGCCGGCAGAATTGGTTGAAGCAGCCGCGCATAACGCCGCGGGCGTCGTATCCGACACTTTGCAGGAGGAGCGTGAACGCTTCCTGAGCCAGTTCCAGCAGCAGGCCTATGCTCCGGCCGCGCAAATAAATATTGGCGAAAGCTCACATTGCTCCATCACGGAAAATCACACCAGCGGTTATGAGCCTGCGTCAGTCTGCCAGAACTGTTACGGAAGCCTGCAAACGCGCGCGGATTTAATGGAAGCAGCGCTGCATATTGACATGAAGGATGCAGCGCAGATCATCTACGATGCGGTGTGGACCGATCCCTCCGATCCGGGCAAGACTTACCAGAATGCCGCACAGGCGCTTATCTCCGAGTTGCACAAGCGCGCAGGAATCTCTGCGGTGCTCGGCCCCTTACAGCCACTCGCACACTAAAAGATCGAGTATTTTTAAGAAATCTAATTAAGAGATCGAAACTAAGACATCGACGTTCCCGGTATCCCAGGCAGCGTTGTGATTTGCCGCAAACTACTCGCTGCCCACTTGACGGGCCCATTGCAACGCCTGCCAGTAGGCCTCTGCGACTTCACTGTCGGAAAGGCGCAATTGGCGGCTGAATTCGCTGCTGACCTTCCACTCGCCGGATTCCCGCGCCAGCATGAGCTGATAAAGCGGCCGCAGCCGGCTTGCGCCCCCGGAAAGCAAAGACTTGGTTTCCTGGTCCACCGGAACTTTTTCCAGCACCTTCGACATCGGCATTTCCAGAATGGCATCCATCACGGAAAGCAATCCCATCAGGAACAGGTCCGAATCGCCATGCTGGACTTTTGGTGAAAGCAGCTCGCAAAAACGCGCCCGCACCAGCGCGGAAGCCACAAGGTCGCTGGCCTTGTCTTTGCCCGCGCCCATCATGGCCACCAGGCGCACCCAGCGGCGCACCTCGCGCTCGCCTAAAAGTGAAAGCGCATGGCGGATGGAGTGGATTTCATTGGAAAAACCAAACGCCGCGGAATTCATGTAGCGAAGCAGGCGGTAACAAAGCGAGGCCTCGCTTTTGATCACGTCTTCTATTTCCCGGGAATTGATCTCCGGCTTGGCAACGGCTTGCAGCATACGCAAGTAGTTCATCTGATTTACGGGAACTTCACGGGCGGCAATGACCTCGGGACGGCGGAAAAAATATCCCTGAAAGTATAGAAATCCGGCATTGCGCGCTTCCATGAATTCCTGGCGGGTCTCAACTTTTTCCGCCAACATGCGGCTGCGCCACGGCCCGAATTTTTTTACCAGAGCCACGCGCTCTTCGGCAGTAGTCCGCTTCAGATCTACCTTAATGATGTCGGCGAAATCGGCTAGGCCCTCCCGGGGATCATTCGCGATGAAATCATCCAGCGCAACCTGGTACCCGGCTTCTTTCAATCGCTGGCAAGCCGCCAACACCTGATCGTCTGGCGGAACCGTTTCCAATATTTCGGCCACCGTATGGCTCGAAGGCAGCAGCATTACATAATCTTTGAGCAGGACTTCGCGGGTGCAATTCACAAAAGCCCG
>JAICKN010000253.1 GCA_025927855.1 Terriglobales bacterium | reverse complement strand
TTGGATGTTTTTATTCTTCACTCTGGAATAATATCGCGCAGCTATCCGAACCGCCGGTTTAAGTAAATATTTTATGGGTCAGCGCTGGCTACTTATTTCTGTCATTTAATTTCCAAACCTCCCATCCTTCCGCTTTCCCAATCCCACTCCGGCCATTTAGAATCCCTAGTCCACCGATTCTCAACATTGAGGTGCTATCGCTTTGATTTCGCGCTATACCCGCCCGGAAATGGGCCGCATCTGGAATGATGAAAATAAATTCCGCTCATGGTTGGCGGTAGAAGTTGCCGCCACGCTAACGCTCGCCGATGAAGGCATTGTTCCCCGCGACGCCGCGCAGGCCATCCGCGAGCGTGCTGGCTTTCAGCTTGAACGCATTCAGCAGATTGAAGCCGAAGTCCGGCACGACGTCATCGCCTTTACCACGGCGGTCGCGGAAATCGTCGGCCCACACTCCCGCTGGTTTCACTACGGCCTCACTTCCAACGATGTTGTAGACACGGCGCAGGCCCTGCTCGTACAGCAGGCTTCCGGCATCATCGCCAAAGATTTAGAACGCCTTGCCGAAGTTCTGGAACGCCGCGCATGGCAATTTAAAGACACGCCCATGGCCGGACGCACCCACGGTGTCCATGCCGAGCCGATAACGTTCGGCTTGAAGCTCGCGAACTGGTACTCGGAGACGCAACGCAACATTGTCCGCTTTCAGCGCGCCGTAGAAGAAATGCGAGTCGGCAAATTGTCCGGCGCGGTTGGAACCTTCGCTCACCTCACGCCCGCGCTCGAAGAAAAAATTTGCGCGCGCCTTGGTTTGCAAGCGGCCGCAATTTCATCGCAGGTCATCCAGCGCGACCGCCACGCCAACTATCTCGCGACGCTCGCCGTCATCGCCTCCACGCTCGATAAGATCGCCACCGAAATCCGCCATCTGCAACGCACCGAAGTGCGTGAAGCCGAAGAGTACTTCAGCGAAAAACAAAAGGGATCCTCCGCCATGCCGCACAAGCGGAACCCAGTGACCTGCGAACAAATCAGCGGACTGGCCCGCGTGGTGCGCTCCAACGCGCAAGCTGCATTTGAAAATGTTGCTCTATGGCATGAGCGCGACATCTCGCACTCATCGGTCGAGCGCGTCATCCTGCCCGACTCCACCACGCTCGTGGATTACATGCTGGCGAAGACTGCGAATCTCATCGAAACCATGTTCGTCTATCCCGAGCGCATGATGGCCAACCTGGAGAATTCCGGCGGCCTGGTCTACAGCGGCCAGCTTTTGCTGGATTTAGTCGAGCAGGGTGTTTTGCGCGAAGACGCTTACCGGCTTGTGCAGAGTCACGCCATGCGCGCCTGGAATGAAGGATTAAATTTCCGCGAGCTTGTAGAACGCGACGACGCAATCACCACCCGATTGACCGCCCAGCAAATAGACCGCGCCTTCAGCCTGAAGCGCCAATTGCGCAACGTGGACCAGATTTTTGCCCGCGTCTTCGGAGAAAAGAAACAGGGAGAGAAAAACCAGGGAAAGAAAAACGAAAAAAAGAACGGTCAAAAAAAGAAGAGCACAGGAGTAAAGAAGACAATCGCGAAGGCCGCCGTAAAGAAAGCGAGCGCGCAAAAAAAGAGCTCTTCAAAAAAGAGATTTGGCAGAAAATAATTCTGCGCCTAACCTTGCCATCTCGTCATTCCGAACGCAGTGAGGGCCTGCCCTGCGCGGAGTCGAAGGGAATCTGCTGTTTTCTCCTGAGCAGAACCTCACGGCGCAATCCGCTTACACTCATCCAGCACATTCAGCTACTTCCATTTTGCCATCGCGCCATCCACTGAAGCACAGCCACCGCCAGCCACGAGAAGCGCAATATTCGCGAGCAACAGCGTCAGCGCATATTCGTATCCTGCGGGCAGAAAGTATCCATGCCCAAAATGCACCTTAAGGATCGCGACGGCCATATCAATCGCAAGCAGTAATGCCGCCAGCCGCGTACCGGCGCCAAACAGGAGCATCAGCCCGCCAATAAACTCCACCAGGCTGACAACGATCGCCGAGATGTGCGGCAAAGGAATGTGCAGAAATGCCATCATTCCCGTGACGTTGTGAAAGCCCAATACAAATAATTTTTGACCGCCATGCATCAGGAAAACAACTGCCACTGCAATGCGCAACACCGTAAGTCCACAGGCCTGTTTAGTGCTCATGTTGAGGCGCTCCGTTCATAATGAATAGAAAGCTCAGATTGAAAGACTCACGCGAGACTGGAACGAAAAAGATTCGGACAAAAAGACTCGGACAAAGCCTCAAAACCGCAGCAAAACTGAGGAATCATACCAGAGAAGCGCGTCAACTCTCCAAAATCACATGCGCAATGGCCTGCTCGCTGGTGTGGGAGAGCGAAAGCGCAGCATGAGCCACGCCAAGCTTCGCGGCAATTTCCGCCGCGACACCGTGGAAGACGATCGTAGGGCGGCCGCTGGGTTGCCGCGCCACTTCAATATCGCGCCAGCGAACGCCGTGGCTCCATCCCGTGCCCAGCGCCTTCATGGCCGCCTCTTTGGCCGCAAACCGCGCCGTGTATCGCTCCATGCGGTTGGCCTTGGAATCGCAGTAGCGCCGCTCGCCCTCGGTGAATACGCGCTGAAGAAATCGTTCGCCGTGCCGCGTAATCGCCTGTTCGACGCGTACGACTCGTTCAAGATCAATGCCAGTGCCAATGATCATAGTTAGATTACCAAGTTAGAAGATTACCAAGTTACTGATCGCAGCCAAGAAAAGATTGGAGCTTTATTAAACGGGGATGTATCTGCCGCCCTCAAAATAACTTTCCAGCGTTATAAATCAGCTTGCCATCCAGCACGCTGGCTTCGGCCATGAGTTTGTGCGCCCGCGTTGGGCCTGTGCCATCAATATGCAGCACCTCATGCCCATGCGCCACCAGCCAGTCCGAAACCAGCATACGATGGCAATGGAAATAAACCCGCTCCGCGCACATGTACGCAAGCCGGAATTGTTCCGCCAGCCGGAGCAACTCGCCCATTGCGCCTTCAAATTCTTCCGTGAGCATGTAGTCCGCATAGTTGCGAAAACTGTCATTTCTTAGCGCGGTGTTTGGCGAATCTTGGCGCAGCTTTTTTCTCCTCCCGCCCAGCGCCTGCATCCACACGTACTGAATTCCTGCTGCGGGCAGGGTCTGCGCCAGTGACTCGCGATTGAACTGCGGCAGCCGCCGCGACATAGGAAAGGCGCGTATATCTACCAACATTTCTATGGAATGGGCTTGCAACGCTGCAATCAGTTCTTCGATCGTGCGCGTGGAATGTCCGATGGTGTAGAGCGTTGCCACCTGGCTATTTCATCACAAATGGCATCAAGAGCGATTCACCACGGAGGCATGGAAGCACGGAGAAAGCTCACGAGAAGGGATTGCGAATATCGCTAGCTGGAGAATTTTGAATGATCGCAGAATTCCTTGTAGCTCTCAGTCCTCCGTGATTCCGTGGTGCAAAATTCCACGCTAGAGGCGCAGAAAATTTTCGATCAGCTTTTTGCCTTCCCCAGTAAGAACGCTTTCTGGGTGGAACTGCACGCCCTCAATGGGCAGTTTGCGGTGGCGCAATCCCATGATGGTGCGCGTGCCGTCTTTTTCCGTGGTCCACGCGCTCACCTCGAGCTCCGCCGGCAAGGTGGATTCCTCCACAATCAACGAGTGATAGCGGGTGGCGACCATGGGCGAGGCAAGGCCGGCAAAGACGGTGCGGCCATCGTGCTCCACCTGGCTGGTTTTGCCATGCATGAGGTGCGGAGCGCGGATAACTTTGCCGCCCAGGGCCGCGCCAATGGATTGATGTCCCAGGCATACGCCTAGAATCGGTACCTTCCCGGCAAAATACGGGACTAATTCCATGCTGATGCCCGCCTCGCGGGGAGTGCAGGGGCCGGGTGAGATCACAATCCGCTCCGGCCGCAACCGCTCAACTTCTTCCACCGTGACTTCGTTGTTGCGGCGCACGGCCACCTCCGCCCCCAATTCGCCAAGATATTGCACGAGGTTGTAGGTGAACGAATCGTAGTTATCGAGAACGAAAACCATAAGCGCTGCTATGAGGGTACAACAGATAGCTTGGGGCCTGCACGGACCGTCGCATTTCTCTGGCGGCAAAGAAAAAAGATGGGCAGGATCTGTGGCTTACCCGCCGTATCTTTCCTGCATGAACCCGCCAATGGCGGCGTAGGCGTGGGTAAGCGTTTCTTCCTGGGGCAGGAAGACGATGCGGAAGTGCTGCGTTCCCGGTTTCTGCCCGAAACCTGAGCCATGAACAACCAGCACATGTTTTTTCCGGCAAAGTTCCTTCACGAAGACTTCATCGGTCTCTGGAATTTCAATACGCGGAAAAGCATA
>JAICKN010000190.1 GCA_025927855.1 Terriglobales bacterium | reverse complement strand
TTCCTTCCGGTGGAAAAACACCAGCGCCTGCAGTGCGAAGGAATTCTGGAACGGATTGTTCGTGAAGAGGGCCTGAGTGTTTTGGGATGGCGCGACACGCCCGTGAATGGAGACGCCATCGGCCGGGTCGCCCGCCAGTCGCAGCCCTACATTGAGCAGCTTTTTGTTGGCTGTCCCGCGGAAATAGACGAAGAAACCTTCGAGCGCAAACTTTATATCGTGCGTAAACGGGCCGAGCGGGAAGTCATTGAATCCGACATTGAAGATAAAGAATTATTTTATGTGCCGTCGCTCTCCGCGCGCACAATTGTTTATAAGGGCCTGCTCCTCGCCCCGCAGATCGCAAATTTCTACGGCGAACTTTCCGATCCGGACGTCGTCAGCGCGTTGTGCTTAGTCCATCAACGCTTTTCGACGAACACTTTCCCCAGTTGGCCGCTGGCGCATCCTTACCGCTACGTCGCGCACAATGGCGAAATCAACACGCTCAAGGGCAACGTCGCGTGGATGCATGCCCGTCAGTCAGTGCTGGCATCGCCTAAGTTCGGCGATGACATTAAGAAATTATTCCCAATCATTGCTCCCGGTGGCAGCGATTCCGCCAGTTTCGATAATGCAGTCGAGCTTCTTTTCCAATCGGGCCGCAGCTTGCCGCATGTGATGGCGATGCTCATTCCGGAAGCGTGGTCGGGCAATCCGCACATTAATCCAGAAAAGAAAGCGTTCTACGAATATCATGCTTCGCTCATGGAGCCGTGGGACGGCCCTGCAGCCATTGCCTTTACCGATGGGCGGATGATCGGCGCGACGCTCGACCGCAACGGATTGCGTCCGGGGCGTTATGTTGTGACCAATGACGACATGGTGGTCATGGCGTCAGAAGCGGGCGTGTTGACGGTGCCTCCGGAAAACATAAAGATGAAAGGCCGTTTGCAGCCCGGCAAGATGTTTCTGGTGGATACGGTCGAAGGCCGCATCATCGCCGACAAAGAGATCAAGAAGCGCCTGGCCGGACGCCAGCCTTACGCGGAATGGCTGAAAGAGCAGCAGATTACGCTTGACCATTTGCCGGAGCCCTCGCGGGTACATGGCGCGAATCATTCGACCATCCTTTGCCGCCAGCGCGCCTTCGGTTACACCGATGAAGACCTGAAGATGATTCTGGAGCCGATGGCTGTGAGCGGCCAGGAGCCTACGGGATCGATGGGAACGGACACGCCGTTGGCCTGCCTTTCCGACCGGCCACAGCCGCTGTTCAATTATTTCAAGCAGCTCTTTGCGCAGGTCACGAATCCGCCGATTGATCCTATCCGCGAAGAGATGGTGATGTCGCTCATCAGCTACATCGGCACCGAGCGCAACATTCTGGATGAGACGCCGGAGAATTGCCACACCCTGAAGCTGCCGCATCCGATTCTTACCAATCGCGACTTGGAAAAGATGCGCCGGGTTTCGCGCGGAGATCTGCTGGCCACCACGCTGACTGCAACGTTTCGCGCGGAAGATGGCGAGGCTGGATTGCAGCGCGGGCTTTTTGAACTTTGCCGCCGCGCCTCGATTGCAGTGAAGTCGGGATACACGCTGCTGATTCTTTCCGACCGCGGCATGGACGAAGAGTACGCTCCCATTCCAAGCCTGCTGGCCCTGGCGGCAGTGCACAACAAGCTTGTGCGGGAAGAGACGCGCACCCAGGTGGCGCTGATTATTGAGTCGGGCGAGCCGCGCGAGGTCATGCATTTTGCATTGCTTATCGGCTATGGCGCTAGCGCGGTCAATCCGTATCTGGCAATTGAAACGCTGGAAGACATGGGCGCGCGCGGATATTTGCCGGAGGGAATTACTCCGGAAGTAGCCGTGAAGCACTTCATCAAGGCCGTGAATAAGGGCCTGCTGAAAACTTTCTCCAAGATGGGGATTTCCACCCTGCAAAGTTATCGCGGAGCGCAGGTGTTCGAGGCCATCGGCCTCAACAAGGATCTGGTGGACACTTATTTCACCGGCACCACTTCGCGGCTGGAAGGCGTGGGACTCGACGTGCTGGCGCGCGAAGCGCAGATGAAGCATGCCTACGCGTATGCGCCGGTGGGAGATTTCGATACCGAACTCGCAGTGGGCGGCAGTTACCACTTCCGTGTGAACGGCGAATATCACATTTTGAATCCGCTGACCATCAGCAAGCTGCAACATGCCGTGCGCCAGAACAGCTATAAGACCTACGAAGAATATGCCGCGCTGCTCGATGAGCAGAGCCGCAGCATGGCTACACTGCGCAGCCTGATGAAGATTAAAAAGGCGAAGAAGCCGATTCCTCTGGAACAAGTCGAACCGGCGGCGGAAATCGTTAAGCGCTTTACTACCGGCGCAATGTCGTTCGGTTCCATCAGCAAGGAAGCGCATGAAACGCTGGCCGTTGCCATGAACCGCATTGGCGGAAAATCCAATACCGGCGAAGGCGGCGAAGACGAAGCCCGTTTTAACAGCGATGCCAATGGCGATCTGCGGCGCAGCGCAATTAAGCAAGTTGCATCGGCGCGCTTCGGCGTGACTACGAATTACCTGGTCAATGCGGACGAGCTGCAAATTAAAATGGCTCAGGGCGCGAAACCCGGCGAGGGCGGTCAGCTTCCCGGCCATAAAGTGGATGAAGTGATCGCGCGCCTGCGGCATTCAATTCCTGGCGTTGGCCTGATTTCGCCGCCGCCTCACCATGACATTTACTCCATCGAAGATCTCGCGCAGTTAATTTACGACTTGAAAAACGCAAATCCGCAGGCGCGGGTCTCCGTCAAGCTGGTAGCGGAGGTCGGCGTAGGCACCGTCGCGGCGGGCGTGGCGAAGGCTCATGCCGATGTCGTGCTCATCAGCGGAGACAGCGGCGGCACGGGCGCTTCTCCCTTAAGTTCCATCAAACATGCGGGCATCCCATGGGAATTGGGCCTTGCTGAAACGCAACAAGTTTTGCTGATGAACGATCTGCGCAGCCGCATCCGCGTGCAGACCGACGGCAAGCTGCAAACCGGGCGCGACGTAGTCATTGCTGCATTGCTCGGCGCTGAAGAGTACGGCTTTGCGACCACGCCGCTCATCACGATAGGTTGCATCATGCTGCGCAAATGCCACTTGAATACCTGTTCGGTGGGCATTGCGACGCAAGACCCTGAGCTTCGCAAAAAATTTACCGGCCAGCCGGAGCATGTAATTAACTTTTTCTTCTTTGTGGCCGAGCAGGTCCGTCAATACATGGCACAGATGGGATTCCGCAAAGTGGATGAGATGGTGGGCCGCGTTGACATGCTGGAGACGCAGCCTGCGGTGGACCACTGGAAAGCAAAAGGCATTGATCTTTCCGCCATTCTGTACAATCCGCCGCTGCCCGGCCGCGTGGCCCGGCATTGCGTGCAGGCGCAGGACCACGGCCTCGACCAGGCGCTCGACCATAAGCTGATCGAAAAAGCCAAACCGGCATTGGAAAATAAAACTCCCGTGGAGGCGAATTTTGCCATCCGCAACGTGCACCGCACGGTGGGAGCAATGTTGAGCGGGCAAATTGCGCGCCGTTACGGCTCTGAAGGCTTGCCGGACGATACCCTCCGTTTCCATTTCAATGGCTCCGCGGGCCAGAGCTTTGGCGCATTTCTTGCCAAAGGAGTTACGCTGACGCTCGAAGGCGAAGCCAACGATTACGTGGGCAAAGGGCTTTCCGGCGGGCGGCTGATCGTTTCTCCTCCGAAGAAGTCGGCATTTGCTGCGGAAGAAAATATTATTGTCGGCAACGTCGTTCTTTACGGCGCGACCAGCGGCGAAGCATTCTTCAACGGCATGGCAGGCGAGCGTTTCGCGGTCCGCAATTCTGGCGCGACTGCCGTCGTGGAAGGCGTGGGCGACCACGGCTGCGAATACATGACGAATGGTTTGGTGGTCGTGCTCGGCGCCTGCGGACGGAACTTTGCCGCGGGCATGAGCGGAGGAATCGCTTACGTCCTCGACGAACGCCGCGACTTTACCCTCGAACGCTGCAATACATCCGGGGTGGATTTGGAACCTGTGATCGAAGTTCCCGACATTGATGTTGTGCGCACGCTGGTGCAGCGGCACTCCCGCCTGACCGGCAGCCGCCGCGCCAAATGGATCCTCGACAACTGGGCGGAATGCCTGCCGCGTTTCATAAAAGTATTTCCGCATGAGTTCAAGCGGGTGCTGGGTGTGGGGCGGGCTCCGCAGCCATATATTCCCGGGCAAGCCTTACCGGTTGCGCCGGAAGTGGGGCAGGTGACCCATGGGTAAGATCACTGGCTTCAAGGAATTTCCGCGGGAACATGCCACGCGGCGCCCAGTCACCGAGCGCGTGAATGACTGGTTTGAGATTTACCAGGAACTGCCGGAAGAAAAACTGCGCCAGCAAGGCGCGCGTTGTATGGATTGCGGCGTGCCTTTCTGCCACACGGGCTGCCCGGTCAACAATTTGATTCCGGACTGGAATGATCTTGTCTATCGCGGGCGCTGGAAAGAAGCCATCCGGCAACTGCACTCGACCAATAATTTTCCGGAGTTCACCGGACGCATCTGCCCCGCGCCGTGTGAAGCTTCCTGCGTGCTGGCGATTAACGAACCGGCGGTCACCATCAAGCAGATTGAAAAGAATGTAGTAGACAGGGCATTCAAAGAAGGCTGGATTGTTCCCGAACCTCCAAAATTTCGCACGGGGAAAAAAGTCGCAGTCGTTGGCTCCGGGCCGGCCGGGCTGGCTGCGGCGCAACAGTTGAACCGTGCCGGCCACTCGGTCACGGTGTATGAAAAAGCCGACCGCATTGGCGGACTGCTTCGCTATGGCATTCCTGAATTCAAGATGGAAAAACATCTCGTGGACCGCCGCGTGCAGCAGATTACCGCGGAGGGCGTGAAATTTGTAGTCAATGCTCACATCGGCAAAAATGTGCCGATTGCAGATTTGCAGCGCGACTATGACGCCATTCTGCTTGCCGGAGGCGCAGAGGCTCCGCGCGATTTGAATGTCCCCGGACGTGAATTAAAAGGCATTCACTTCGCCATGGATTATCTGCCGCAGCAGAACAAACGCTGCGAGGGCGATCAGCTTGATCCGGCGCTAGACATACTGGCCAACGGCAAGCATGTCGTCATCATAGGCGGCGGCGATACCGGAGCGGACTGCCTCGGCACAGCGCACCGCCAGAAGCCGCTCTCCGTGCATCAGTTTGAAATTATGCCCATGCCGCCGCAAGACCGCTCGCCGCTGACGCCGTGGCCGCTTTGGCCCATGCAGCTTCGCGTGGAGGGCGCGCATGAAGAAGGCGGTGTGCGCGACTGGAGCGTGGCCACCACCAAATTTACCGGCGACGAAAATGGCAATGTGAAGCAGCTTCACGCGGTCCGCGTTGGGCCCGCGCCGAAGTTTGAGCCGGTCGCAGGCAGCGAATTTGCAATGGATGCCGATTTGGTTCTGCTGGCGATGGGCTTTCTCGGCCCCGTGCGCCAGGGATTGGTCGAACAACTGGGAGTGAACCTGGATGCGCGCGGTAATGTAGCAACCGACGCAAACTATATGTCTTCGGTTCCCGGCGTCTTCGCTGCCGGAGACCTGCGGCGCGGGCAATCACTCGTGGTCTGGGCGATTGCCGAAGGACGCAAAGCGGCGGAAGGCATCAACCAATATCTTGCCAGCAAAAATGCCGGGAAACCGGCAAACTCTTCGCTCGCCAGCTCCGTAGCCTCGTAACTTTCCTGCGAGCGGACTGCTCACTTCCGCTTTTTAGCGCGGCGGGGGTGGGCTTTTGTTTCCTCCGGCTCCAGCTCGGCAAATTCTTTGATTCGCAGCAGCTCCCCCGCCCACAACTCCTGGAATGGTCCCACCCAGCGTTCGTAAATCTGCCGAATAGGAACAACATTCAGCGAGTTCACCCGCTGTCTTCCGTCTTCGCGCGTGTGCACCAGATTTGCTTCGCGAAGCACTTCCAGGTGTTTCATCACGCCGAAGCGGGTGAGGTGCGGAAACACGTCCACAATCTCGGTGGTCGTGCGTGGTCGGGCCCGCAACAGGTCTAAAATCGCGCGCCGCGTCGAGTCGGAAAGCGCCTTCCACACCGCATCGAGTTTGTCCGTTATTTTTTCCGCACTTTCCGCATCTTTTTTCAAGGCTACTCGTTTCAAAGTTATTCGCTGTCCTTCTTGATCCCGGTAAGTATATGGTTCCAGCCTTGCACTACACCTTTGCGGTGCTCAGGATCAATCATGCCAAGGGCGCGGTGGCGCAGCGTGAGTTTGCAACCGGCGCCCGCTGGCTCAATTTTCAGCTCCATGTGATTGATGGCTGGGTAAGACATGAACATGGGCCCGCTGATTTCCAGCAGCTCCGCCGGCTTGATGGCCTGCACAAAGCCCCACAGATGTTCCATGCCATTGCCCCGGTCGCGGTACCAGCGTCCGCCTGCCTTCTGCTCCAGACGCATGTCCAGAGATGCGCCATCCGGCCGAACAAAACCTTTGCCGAAGCGGTGCAGCATGGCGGCAAATGCCTTTTCCGGCTTGGCATTGATTTCCACGGT